>JAJFUG010000107.1 GCA_021372515.1 bacterium | reverse complement strand
GCCTGGATTTCGGCAGCCTCAAGCGTATCCTGGCCGCCCTGGTGGCCCGGTTCGACCATGTCGACCTGAACAGCGTGCCGCCGTTCGACCGGATAAACCCCACGGCCGAGAACCTGGCCCGCACGATTTTCGAGCAGTCCGCCGGCGAGCTGCCCGCGGGAGTCGCACCGGACCGGGTGGAACTGTGGGAGAGTGAGCGCAACCGGGTGGAGTACCGGGAGGAGTGAGTCATTGCTGCAGATGGTGTGATGGAACCGAAAATGTAGGGGAGGGTTTGAAACCCTCCCCTACAGTATTTTGAGATCATTTTGCCGGCTTGAGCGCGCTGTAGAGCGCGGCCGATTCCGGCGGCCCGGCGAAAACCTCGCTGCCGGGACGGTTCAGCAGGCCGAGATACTGGTAGATGAGTATCTTTTCCACGTAGGGGGAAACGGCCTCGAGCTGGGCCTTGACCCGCTCGGGCGGCGCGGGCAAGAGTGCGCTGTGGTAGACCTTGCCCTCGAAGCGGAACACCTCCACATCCGCCCAGAGCGCAGCGCGTCCGGCCTTGTGGTGCACCTTGTAGAGGTTTTCGAAAAAGCCCGCGCTCTCCTCCACTTTCGTCTTCTCCACCCCCACCTCGTCCTGGTAGGCGACATAGTCCACGTCCAGAGTCTCCAGCTGGCGCACGTAGAGGTCATCCGCGCTCACGTGGCGGGTGCCGTAGGGGGCGATCAGGGTCTTGGCCTGGGGGGTCAGACTGTGCGCCTCGGCGGTGGAGGAGTTGACATAGTCGATGAAGATGTCGGCGAAGTGGCCCTCGATCCCGGTCTCGTTGGGGTAGTACCAGCCGAAAAAGCTCGGGTGGTGGGCGTACTTGCCGGCGATTTCGGCCATGGCCTTGAAACGCAGCCCGCGCACGGCCTTGTCCTGCATCAGAAGCTCGGCCTGCATCCAGTCGCCGTAGAAACCGTTGCTCACGAAAAAGCGGACCCCGCACTGGTCGGCCGCGGCCAGCACCGCCTCCAGTGGGTCGTCACAGCCCAGCTCGTGCCGCGGCAGCAGGCCCGAGGGATAGAAACTGCGGCCGTCGATAGCCGTGTCGAGCAGCACCAAGTCGCGGATGCCGAACCCGGCAATCTCCTGCACCTTGGCCGCCCACTGCCCGGCGCTGAACGCGGCCAGGGCCGGGTTCCAGGGTGCGCCCTCCGCTGCCGAGTGGTGCTGGAATTCAAACCAGGACCCTTCGATGGGCTTGGCTGTCCCGCAGCCGGAGGTGCCGCCTTGCAGTTGCTCGACCAGGGCGGCGCTGGCCGCGAAGGCCCCCAGACGGTTCATGAAACCTCTTCTCTGCATGCTCGCACCTCTTACGAATCCGGTTTTTATGGACGCAAGGACGATATCAGGCTTTCCCGGCCGCCCCGCTGCGTGTCATCGGCCCCACCAGCAGCAGCATGCTCGCGGCGATTAGGGACCCGGCCCAGAACACGGCGTGCATGCCCCAGAGGGCGTATACCCCGCCCATCAGCAGCGGGCCCAGGGTCTGGCCCAGGCGCAGCACCAGCCCGTTGATCGACATGAACCCGCCGCGATGCTTGAGCGGGGCGATCCCGGTCAACAGCTCCACCATCTGCGGACCGTTCAGTCCCATGCCCACTCCGAGCAGCATGGTGGGCAGGAAAAAGAACCAGACTGAATGCGGGGCGAACCGCACCAGCAGCATGGCGGCGGCAAAGAGAATGTAGGCCGAGGCGATCAGGCTGCGTCGGCTGAAATGCCGCACAAGGCGCGGCATGGAGGCCGCCACCGCCGCATTGGTCAGGCTCATGCTGGACATGATCGCCCCGATCAGCGCCGGGCGCGCCCCGAACGAGGCATCGAGCAACAGCGGCATAAAGGTGAGGCACGGCCCGTAGAACATGATGAAAGTCAGCGTACTGCTGGCGAATAGCGCCAGGGCCTGGGGGTTCATCACGCTGCGCCATATGCCGGCCAGGTAGCCCCACAGGTGCTCATCCGCCCCGGGATGCGGAGCCTCGAGCCGCAGCAGCACGGTCAGGCCGATGGGCAGGGCCAGCAGCGGCAGCAGGAACGGGAAATGCCAGCCGAAAGTGGCCAGCAGCCCGCCCACGGCCGGATAACTGGCCGCGCCCACGCTCAGCACCCCGGCGTTCAATCCCACCGCAGCCGTGCGCCGCTCGCCGCTGAACAGGTCGCCGATCAGGGTCACGTTGAGCGAGCCCAACGAGGCCGCGCCCAGACCCTGCACGAAACGCAGGGCCAGCAGGAGGTGAAAGTTGTTCACCAGGGCGCAGGCCGAGCCGGCCAGGCCGAACAGGAGCAGCGCCGGCACCAGCACGGTCTTGCGTCCGTAGCGGTCGGCCCAGACTCCGAGGATCGGGGTGAACAGCACCCCCGGCAGGGTGAAACAGGTTATCAGCAGCCCCACCCGGCTCTCGGTCAACCCGAACTGGCGCATCACCAGCGGCAGGGCCGGGGTGATGCTGGATACTCCCATGATCGCCACCATGGTGATCATGAATATCATCTGCATGTTGCTGTCTCTGTAGACCGGCCCCTTCTCTTTCATCGCTTTTCCTTACCGTTTTTCCAGGCTCCAAACGTGAAAAGCCGGGCATGGCCCGGCCGATGCTCTGGAGCGCCATATGCCGCTCCGGCAGAAAACGACCTTATACCTCAATAATATAAACAAATCTCAGCGGGGTGACAACCGGCGCGTTTTACTGTCTCAGCCGCTGCGCAGGAAATCGGTCCGGCTGCGGTAGCGCAGGATCAGCTCGTGGCGCAGAATGTCGTGCTCCGGGGCCTGGAGCCAGGGATCGGCCTTGAGGATACGCTCGGCCGCCTGGCGCGCCTCGACCAGCACCGGGTAATCGGCCACCAGGTCGGCCAGGCGCAGATCGGGCAGACCGCTCTGGCGTTCGCCGAAGAAATCGCCGGGTCCGCGCAGGCGAAGGTCCTCCTCGCTGATCTTGAACCCGTCCGTGGTGGACTCCAGGATCTTCAGCCGCGTCAGGCTGTCGCCGCCCGCGCCGGGCGAGGGGATGAGGAAGCACCAGCTCTGGCGGTGGCTCCGTCCGACCCGCCCGCGCAACTGGTGCAACTGGCTGAGGCCGAATCTCTCGGCGCCCTCGATCACCACTACCGTGGCCTCGGGCACATCGATGCCCACCTCGATCACCGTGGTGCCGACGAGCACCTGGGCCGCGCCGCTCTCGAAAGCGCGCATAGCCGTCTCTTTCTGCGCCGGGGGCAGCTTGCCGTGCACCAGCACCACGGACAGGCCGGGGAAAATCTTTTCCTTGTAGCGGGCGAACCACTGTTCGGCCGCGGCCAGCTCGCTTTCCTCATCCTGCTCGATCCGCGGGCAGACCACGTAGACCCGCTCGCCCGCCTGCACCCGCTCGGCCATGAACCGCTGCATGTCGGCACGCTTGCGCTCCGGGACGATATGGGTGGCGATGGGCTTGCGCCCGGCCGGCAGCTCGTCGATCACCGAGACATCCAGGTCGCCGTAGAGGGTGAGGGCCAGGCTGCGCGGGATCGGGGTGGCGGTCATCACCAGGCAGTCGGTCTGGACCCCCTTGCGCTTGAGCAGAAGGCGCTGGTTCACCCCAAAGCGGTGCTGTTCGTCGATGATGGCCAGCCCCAGATCGGCAAACTCAACCCCCTCCTGGATCAGGGCGTGGGTGCCCACGGCGATCCGAGCGGCGCCGTCCTTGAGCTTCTGCAGCACGGGCCTGCGCTCGGCCTGGCTCATCTTGCCCAGCAGGCAGGCGACCTCCACCCCGACCGGGGCGAGAAGGCGGCCGAGGGAACGGAAATGCTGCTCGGCCAGCACCTCGGTGGGGGCCATAAACGCCGCCTGGTAACCGTTTTCCACGGCCCGCAGGGCGGCGAACACCGCCACGATGGTCTTGCCCGAGCCGACATCCCCTTGCAGCATGCGGTTGAGCGGGGAGCCGCCGGTCAGGTCGGAGTCGATGGCCCGCAGCACTCGTTTCTGGGCCTCGGTCAGCTCGAAGGGCAGTGTTTTGCCCAGCTCGCGGACTAAGTGATTGCGGCGTTCGTAGATACGGCTGCGCTTCTCGGCCTGCAGGTGGATACGGCGTCCCAGGAGCATCAGCTCCAGGTAGAACAGCTCATCGAACGCCAGGCTGCGCCTCGCCGGGGCCACCTCGGCCAGGGTGGACGGGCGGTGCAGGCTGCGCACCGCGGCGGCGCGGGGCATCAGGCCCAGCTCGCGGCGAAGGGCGTCGGGAAGGTGCTCGGGAAGGCTGTCCGCGGAGGGCAGGGCGGCCAGGCTCAGGCGCCGCATCTGCCACTGGGTCAGGCCCTCGGTCAACGGATAGACCGGGGTCACCTGGCCGGCCCGGCCCTCGTCGGGGGCGCCCGGCTCCGGGTCCTCCAGGCGGAAATACTCCTGCGGGCTGAGGTAGGGTTTGCCGCGCCAGAGCCGCAGGCTGCCGTAGACCAGCCAGCGCTGGCCGTCCTCGATCTTGTCCTTGAGGAACGTGCGTCCGAACCAGCGGCAGACTATCCAGCCGCTCCCGTCATCCAGCACCGCCTCGAACCCGATCTCGCGCTTGCGGGCGTACATCGGGCGGGCCAGGCGCACCGTGCCGGCCAGGCTCACCTCGGCGCTTTCGGCCGCGCCCAGGCTGCCGATCCGGGTCACAGCGCTCAGGTCGAGGTAGCGGCGCGGGAACAGGTAGAGCAGGTCCCTGACCAGTGTCACGCCCAGACGCGCCAGCAGTTCGGCCCGCTTGGGGCCCACCCCCGGCAGGAACTGGATTTCGCTCTCCGGGTCGATCCGGCGCACTATTTTGGGTTTGTCGAACGGCATTGTCCTCGCTCCTGGCTGGTCTGACCGCGTGAAACAAAGTTAACAGCAAATGCGGAGCAGTCAATTTTCCTTGTTCCGGGCCGGAGTGGGGCGTAAATTAATTTTTATTGCAATTGTCGACTAACCTGTCCGGGGCCTTACAATGAAGATCAGAGCCGTACTAATCGGGCTGGGGCTGATTCTGGCCCTGGGCCTGGCCACAGTCGCCAGCCTGGCCCAGGACAGCACCTCCACCGCCCAGACCATTCCGGACAGCCTGGCCCGCCCGGCCGACAGCCTTCTCCCGAAACCGGACAGCCTGGCCCAGAAAGCGGACAGTGCCGGGAATGTTGCCGACAGCACCGCGGGCGCGCCGCTGCGGGCCGGCCTGAAACAGGCGGTGGACAGCACACTGGTCCAGTTCGAGGACAGCTTGCTGGAGGAACTTTCCGATAGCCTGGAGGGCGGCGAGGGAGCGGCCCCCGCCGAGGAGCGCCATCCCGGGGCCGCGCGCGACAGCCTGCGCCAGGCGCGCCGTGTTGAGCGCCCGGGCCGCGATGTCCTGACCGCGCGCGTGATCCCCTGGGATTGGGACCAGTATACCAATGTCACCGAGGTGGGACTCAAGAATGTGCGTGACGGGGTCGAGTACAGTCTGACCCACAACGAGGTCTACGATACGCTGTTCACTCGTCAGCAGGGGAAGGTGGTGCGAGTCCGGGGGCAGGTTAGCCGGGATTCCGACGGGTTCTTCAACATGACGGTCAATGCAATACTGCCGCCTGACACGACCACGGCGGCTAAAGCAGCTGGAGCAGGCAATCCCTGATAAGTTTCTGCAATGTCAAATCAATGCGGAGGCGCTCCAATGTCAGAGCAGGAAAAGATTGTCAACCGTCGTTCCTTCCTCACCCTCGGCAGTTCAGTTCTCGGCTCTGTGGCTCTGTTGTCCGCCTGTGCGCAAAAAGCTCCGGTCCAGGAGGCGGCGGTCCCGGCCATGCCCGCACCCGAAGTCCCGCTGACCGCGCACCCGCCTCTGCCCGCCACCCAGTTCCCGGCGGATGAGGCCTACCTGGGTTTCCGCATGGGTGTGCAGAGCTACTGTTTCCGGAATTTCAAGACCCTGGATGATCTGGCCGCCAAGCTGAAAGAGCTCAACCTGGCGCACGTGGAAATCTGGCCGGACGGCCACCTGCCGGTGGACACCCCGCTGGACCAGGTCAAGGCCGCCGCGGAGAAGATCAAGGCCCTCGGGATGAGCGTCGACGCCTGCGGCGTGGTCGGGTTCGACACCAACGAGGCCAAGGCGCGCCAGATCTTCGAGTACGGCAAGGCCCTGGGCGTGCTGGCGATCAGCGGCTCGCCCCAGCCCGGCTCGCTCCAGTTGGTGGACAAGCTGGCCAATGAGTACGGCCTGCCGGTGGCGATCCACAACCACGGGCCCGAGGACCCGATTTTCGGCTCCTACGAGCAGGTGCGCACCGCCATGCTCCAGACCTCGAACATGGTCGGTTTCTGCATGGACTGCGGCCATTTCTACCGCGCCGGGGTCGACCCGATGCTGGCGCTGGACGAGTTCTCGAACCGGGTCTACGGCATCCACCTGAAAGACCTGGTCCCGGACGCCGACGGTAAGTGGAAGGACGTGATCGTGGGCACGGGTAAGATCAACCTCGTGGCCCTGCTCGACAAGCTGGATGAGATCGGGTTCAAGGGTTACCTCTCCCTCGAATACGAGTCCGATCCGGACAACCCAGTGCCGGCCATGCTGCAGTGCCTGGACAACATCAAGGCCGCCGCGGCCAAGATCAAGGCCCAGGCCTGAAACGCAATCGGGATGGAAACAAGGTTGCAGTCAGAAAGAAAAAAGGCCGGGGTGGACGCCCCGGCCTTTCCTGTTTGCAGTTCGTCTCGGGTTTATTTAGCCTTGTCCGAGGTGCGGAAACTGAACACTTCGCTCCAGGGGCCGATCGCCCCGTGGCTGTCGCGGGCGCGGACTTTCCAGTAGTAGGTGCTGCCGGGGTTGAGGAAACCGGCCGGAACTTTCCAGGTGGTGGCTGCCGCGCCCAGGCTGCGATAAAGGCTGGGCGAGAGCGGCCAGCGGCAGTCGGGCCGCAGGCTCACCAGCACTTGATAATCGGCCGTGCTGTCAGCCGGGTCCGGGTCGGCTGCGGCTTTCCAGCTTAGGGTGGGGGCCAGGGATTTCTGCTCGCCAGTCACCAGTGCCGTCTCGACTGCCTGCGGCGGATGGTTGCCGCTTTTTTCGCGCCAGGTGTGGGTGATCCGCACCCGGTGCGGCCCCGGGCTGCTGTCGCGGTAGCGGACCACGTTACGCCCCAGGCTCAGCGCGGGAAGGCTGTGCGGCGAGACCTGGAAATCCGTCACCGCGCGCAAGCCATCCACTCCCGACTGGCTCTTGGTCTCGGCGCGGCCCTTGAAGCTGAACACGATCTGGTAGTTGTAGAGCGGCTCGGCCTTGAGGATCGACGGGTCCAGGTCCAGCTCGATATCCTGTGTGCCGTGGCCCCATTCCCAGTTGTAGAGGCGCGTGCCCTCCTCGCCTCCGCCGAAACTGACCCCCGCCATTTCGCCGTCCTCGCCGCCCTTGACCAGACGGCAGAAAAAGCGCCCGCCCACGATGGGCCAGGGGCAGCCCAGGTGCAGCCTGGCGCTGGAGGGACGGTTGTAGAGTACGCGGTCCTGGAGGTAGAGCGGGTGGAGCGCCGGGCTGAGGCCGTCCTGCGCCCGCGTGGCGGCGTTCTCGCCCACCTCGATGTAGGGGGCCAGGTCGATCCGGCCCAGGTCCGGCTCCCACTCCAGGCGGCCGTTGGCATAGACCTGCGGGGCCAGCGGGTCGGCGTCCGGAGATTCGAACTCGTCCAGGCGCGGCTCCCACCAGCGGGTGAGCGTTTCGCCCGGCTTGAGGCTCAGGCCCATGTTGTAATCCAGCTTGTTCTGGTACTGGTAGCCGTCCGAAATCCAGTTGTTCTTCTCGGTGATCAGGTAGCGCACGAACTGGATATTGCGCCCGGGCGGGTCATCCTGCCTCACCCAGGGGTCGCGCACGTGGATCGTGCGCTCGATGAGCCCCTTGTCCTTCTCCAGCTCAGCCATGCTGGCGATAGTGCGGTTGTCACGTCCCAGGTAGAACACCTTGACGTTGGCGTCCAGCATGTGCCAGCGGCCGTCCCAGAACACCTCGTTCACCGTGTGCCCGGCGATTTCCCAAACCCGCGCGGTCACTCCCACCTCGCGGCAGAGCGCCTCGACCCAGCTCGCCGCGTGGCCGCAGATGCCGTAGCCGTAGCCGTTCAGCCCGCGCACCGGCTGGAGCGCGCTGTCATCGTGCGGAGAGCGCTGGAACCGCCGCCAGGCCAGCCAGTCCCAGATCGCCAGGGCCTTTTCCTCATCCGTGCTGCAGCCCGCGGTGATCTCGGCGGCCAGGCTGTGGATGTCGAACCAGTCGAACTTGCCGTTGACCGTGACCCAGGGGTCGGCCACGGCGGAGTCGCCCAGGTTCTCGATCTTTATCTCGACATTTTGCGGATCGAGCGTGCCGCCCACTTCGATCACGTATTCATCCTGCCCGGCGGTGATCTCGCGGCTGAACGATTTGAGCTCGCCGTCCTGCTGCGCGGCGGGCAGCGGCAGGGCGGCGATGACGCCGAGCGCGGCTGCCAGGAGAACGATAACTCGGTTGCAGCGCATGGGTGGCCTCCTTTGGATATAATTGCACGATGCAAGAATAATAAGAGGTATTTTAGATGCTAATGCGAGGAATTAAGGGATAAAAGGCCAAAAAGTCAAGGCAATATTTCTTGCACGATAAAAGTAATGATGGAGATAAGTCATGCTGTAAGGTGCTATCTGGCAGGGGTTCTATTTGTCCCCAGGCTCAAGGCAGGCCTTTGACCTGGGGCAGGGATTTCATTTTCCTGAGAAAATCGGTCTTAGTTATTTGGCGGGGCCATTCCAGATTGATCCTGACCATGACAGTAGCTTCTAAATGCTCGCCTTGATAATCCAACTCAATGGCTCCCAACGATTTTAATCCAGATAGATCTCGAACGAATGCTTTCGTGTCGTTTTGCAGATTTGAATATTCGGAATCAATTTTTCCGAACAAGGCAAACAGTTCCATTGATTCTTCATCAAGCAACACCTTCAGAATCTCGATCTGTCTTTTGGCGATTACCCGCTTGCGCGGAGATTCAAGCTTGCCGAACAGGTCGAACATCACGTTGCGGAATATCGCTTTGCTGATATTGCGGTTAATCTCGCGCATCAATCGGCCAACTTGCATAGTTAGTCCATTCAGTCCGAGGATCAAGAATGGTGTGATATCATGCCCGTTGGTGTGAGATTCAGACAGGGTCTTGAGGTAATTGATCTTTTCATCATAGTAATAATTCGACATTGAGATGAAACAGGCATCCCGCAGCCCGGCCCGCTGCAGCAGCAGGGCTTCCAGCGCCCGCGCGGTGCGGCCGTTGCCGTCAAGGAACGGGTGCATGGCGGCGAAATGGTAGTGCGCGGAAAAAGCCTGGATAATGGGTGAGTGCTCCCGGTAGGCAGTCTGAATGGCCCGGACATATTCCGCGAAGGCCTGAGTGCACTCATCTCCGCCGTTCACCCCGCGATGACGCGGTTGTCCGAAATTGACATTCTCGTCTGGGCCGCGCAGCATGCCCGGCCGGCAGTGGTCGTCATCCGCTCCGGTTACGATGTGATGGTGAATCTCTTTTATGATATCTCCATCCAGCGGTCGGTCCGCTGGGATGGCGGCGATCCAGCGGTAGGTGACTGCAGCGGCGCGAGCTTGGCGCTGCGAGCGTGTAATGAATTCTTCAGGGCCACTGGCGAGGGCCTCGTCCAGCTCTTTATCCGAAAAATCCGCCCCCTCGATCCGCGAGGTCCCGGCGATTTCTCTTTTCAGCTCGATATTCTGCAGGCTGTCCACCCAGGATTTCTGGTACGGCACGGATCGCAGAGCCAGAATTGCGGCCTGCGCTTCGACCAGTCGAGGCAGGATTTTCTCCAGGTTGTACTTGATCCAGTTGTCAGGCTTGCGGTAGTGAATCATTGAACCTCCCGATTCAAGTTCAATGCGGTTTCATTTTCGGATTGATAAATTATAATTTGTTTAAAAATAACTTCTTGCATTTTATTTGTCCATAGTCAATACAATTTCATTTCCAGATAGTGTCTGATCGATTGCCTAAAAACAGAAAAGGCGCGAAGGCTTTTCGCCCCCGCGCCCCTCTTTGTCCGGACTCGATTATCTACCGCTCTATTGTCCGGCCTCTGTCTCCCCCGTGCGCTCCAGCAGAAGGTAACCCGCCAGACCCATGAACCCGAAGCGCAGCCGCGGCGGGGCCTCGCGCACCGGGCGCTCGCTGTCGCGCAGCAGCACCTCGATATAGCGGGCCTTGTCCCCGCCCAGGACATTCACCCGTTGCAGCAGGCGCACGAGCTGTTCCGGCGCCTGACGGTTCATGGCCGCGGTCTCGGCCATGGCCGCGCGCACCAGGGCCGCATCCCCGGCGCTCACCTTTTCACCCAGGCCCTCGAGGCCCTTTTCCAGCTCGTGCGCCAGCACATCCAGCCCCTGCTGGGCGCTGCGGTTGTAGAGGGTCATAAGCCGGAAATGCTCCTCATGACGGCCCAGCAGGGCGAACACCGCGTGCATGATCTCATCCAGCTCGGCCGGGAGCATCAGCGGGTTGAGTTTCTCCAGCAGCAGGGTCACGTTCTCACGCTCGCCCATGTCGTAGATCGCCCGCGCGCCGTGGATGGTCAGCCGCGGGTTGTAGGTCAGACGGAAAATCTCCTTGATCCGCGGGTAGCTCTGGCTGTCCTGCATCTGGCCCAGGGCCTGCATGGCCTTGCCCTCGAGGAAGAAATCGTTCGAGTGCAGGCTTTCCCGCAGTGTGGTGATCGCCTCGCTCACCCGGTGCTTGCCCAGTATTTCGGCGGCCATCCAGGCGGTCGAGAACTCCCCGTCCTTGACCTCCTCGATCAGCCGCCAGGAGGCCTCCGGGCCGAACTCGATCCGGTCCAGGGCCTCCAGGGCCGCAGTGCGCAGGGTGAAAATCGGGCTGTCCAGGTATTCGAGCAGCGTACGCTCGCTCACCTCGCTGCGCAGGTCGGCCAGACGGTCGATCAGCTCGTGGGCGCGCTCGAGCTGCGGGGTCTCGGCCAGCTCCTGCACGCTCATCAGGGCGCGCCAGTCCCGCACGCTGAACATCATGCCCAGCACCTCGCGCACCCGGCGCTCGGCCAGGGGACGTAGGCGCAGCACCATGCCCAGCCCCACCAGGGCGGCCACGATCACCAGGCAGAAATAAGTATGGTAGATTTCCATCCCGCTCAGACCCAGACGGTCCAGGGTCTCCAGCACGCCGCCGCCCAGGAACGTGCCCACCAGCCCGGCCGCGGCCCCCTGCAGCACCAGGATCAGCACGGAGATATTGAGCACACTCTCACGGCTGGCCGTGTTCAGGAAATAGTGGGCCAGGGCGATCTGAAGGCTCACCGTGCAGAAACCGGCGAAAAAGAACAGTGTGCCGGTGTAGGCATAGTTGAGCCGGGCCGGCGAGACGGCCCAGAGCAGCGCCACCAGGGCGAAACCCAGCAGGTTGATTATCATCACCGGCCTGGGGCCCGAGCGGTCGATGAGCAACGAATTCATATAGCTCGCCGCCACCATGCCCAGCACCTGCAAGACCACGAAAATGAGGGCCAGGCGGTCGGCGACATTGTAGCCGTTCTTGACCGTGAGCACCTGGAACGGCACAATTAACTGGATCACGCTGGAGACCGCGGCCCAAGCCAGGATCAGCTTAAGCATGCGGCGGTCGGCGTAGAGAAGCGAGAAAGCCTTGAGCATCGGCACGCGGCTGGAGTTCTTCGGCCCGCTGGACTCCGGGATGCTCCACATGATCGCCGAGGAGATCATCCCCATGGTGACTCCGGTGGCGATCACAACCTGGAAATGCCCGAACCCGGGGTTGGCCCCGAGCCAGAAACTTACCGCCACCAGCATGGCCAGCATCCCGATGTAGAACGAGAACTGCCACTGGCCAATGAACCGTCCGCGGTCCTCCGGGCCGGTCATGTCGTTTATCAGGATATTCTCGGCCGCCAGGCCCATGGCCCTGAAAGCGAAAAAGACAAACGACGCCGCCAGCAGGAAAGTCAGGCCCAGGCTGGGCGACACGCGGGTCCAGATCACCGGGGCGAGCATGAACGTGGCCGCCACCAGGTTGCGGACCGACCAGCAGGTGCTGTAGGTGCGGGCCGCGCCCCAGCGCCCCACCAGCACCTTGCCCAGCAGGATGAATCCCATTGTAAGGTAGACATAGCTCGACAGCAGGCCGATCTGGAAATCGTTGGCCCCCAGCTTCAGGCCGAACAGCACCAGCACGCTCTCGGCCAGCAGGGCGTAGGACAGGGCGTTGATCGTCGAAAAGGCCAGGAAGCGCCGCTGGGCCGTGCCTTTCTGCACCCTGGAGAGGCGTTCCGGAAAGATTCTTGCCATTTTTGCAATTCCACTTTCTTGAAAAAATTACCAATCCCGTGAACGAACAGAAATTCAAGACATAAAATACACTATTTGCGTCTGATTTTCAATTCTGTGCTCTCCGGCGCTGGGATGGCCGCGCCGAAAGTGTCTCACCGCTCTGTAACCCAAGGCGTTTACTGCGGTTGACTTAAGCCGGGTTTCGGTGTAAATTTCAACGTTTATTATCTGGTCCTGAAAGCATGCCAAACTGTCAATAAAAATCGACCCGGAGCAAAACGCAATGGCTGGCAAGCAGATCGAATCGGTGATGGACAAGCTGGTGAGCTTGTGCAAGCGGCGCGGCTTCATCTTCCAGAGCAGCGAAATCTACGGCGGACTCAATTCCTGCTGGGACTACGGCCCGCTGGGGGTGGAGCTCAAGCGCAACATCAAGGATTTCTGGTGGGACTGGATGACCCGCCGCCGGGAGGACATCGAGGGCCTGGACGCTTCGATCCTGATGAGCCCGCGGGTCTGGGAGGCCAGCGGACATGTGAGCGGGTTCACCGACCCGCTGGTCGACTGCCGCAACTGCAAGCAGCGTTTCCGCGCCGACCATCTGCCCGCCGGGACCAAGGTCTGCCCGGCCTGCGGCAAGGAGACCCTGACCGAGGCGCGCCAGTTCAACCTGATGTTCAAGACGTTCATGGGCCCGGTGGAGGAGGCGGCCAGTCAGATCTACCTGCGTCCCGAGACCGCCCAGGGCATCTATGTCAATTTCCTGAACGTCCAGACCGCCATGCGGCGCAAGGTCCCGTTCGGTATCGCCCAGATCGGCAAGGCGTTCCGCAACGAGATCACCCCCGGCAACTTCATTTTCCGCACCCGCGAGTTCGAGCAGATGGAGATGCAGTTCTTCGTCAAGCCGGGCACCGAGGAAGAGTGGTTCGAGAGCTGGAAAGCCGACCGCATGGAGTACTACAAGGCCCTGGGCCTCGACCCGGCCAAGCTGCGTTTCCACCCGCACGGCCCGGGTGAGCTGGCCCACTACGCCAAGTCCGCCGCGGACATCGAGTTCGAGTTCCCGTTCGGCTGGCAGGAGCTGGAGGGCATCCACAACCGCACCGATTTCGACCTCAAGCGCCACAACGAGTACAGCGGCAAGGAAACGCTGAGCTATTTCGACGAGACCACCAGCGAGCGCTTCGTACCCTACGTGATCGAGACCTCGGCCGGCTGCGACCGCACGCTGCTCACCTGCCTGGCCGGCGGCTACGATGAGGAGGAGGACCGCGTAGTGCTGCGCCTGTCTCCCAGGATCGCCCCGATCAAGGTCGGCGTGTTCCCGCTGGTCAAGAAAGAGGGCATGGTCGAGGCGGCCCAGGACGTCTACAGCCGTCTGCGCAAGAAATTCCGCGTCTTCTACGACCTGTCCGGCTCCATCGGCCGCCGCTACCGCCGCATGGATGAGGCCGGCACGCCGCTGGGGATCACCGCGGACGGCCAGACTATGGAAGACAACACCGTGACGATCCGTGAGCGCGATTCCATGGCCCAGCACCGGGTAAAGATTGACGAGGTGGTGGCCTGGGTCGAGCGTTTCATAGAGAACGGCTCGCCGGCGGCCTGAGCGGCGGGCGCGTACATTCGCAGAGGCTTTTAATCGAGAAGGGGCGACCGGCCGGTCGCCCCTGTCGCTAAAGGAGATTGCATGCCGTTTCAACTGCTGGACCTCGGCCC
>JAJFUG010000106.1 GCA_021372515.1 bacterium | reverse complement strand
GGCTCGGGCCTCGAGCTGCCGGTGGAGCCCGCCGGGGCGCGTCATGTCTGGTACGTGTACGCGGTGCGCAGCGAGCGCCGCGACAACCTGGCCGCATACCTGAAAGAACGCGGGATCGACACGGTGATCCACTACCCGCTGCCGATCCACCTTCAAAAAGCTTTCGCCCCGCTGGGCTACGGCCCCGGCGATTTCCCGGTGGCCGAGCGAGCGGCAGAGCAGGTGCTTTCGCTGCCGCTCTGCGCCGATATCACCGAGGACGAGGTGCGCCAGGTCTGCGCCGCGGTGCGCCGGTGGGCCGGACGCTGAGCGGCAGGACACGGTCGGGGCACGATAATTGCCTTTGTAGCGGACCGCAGGCTGTGTAGACACACGGAAACAACCGGCCTGCGGCGTTTGTGACAGCGGCGTCAAGACGCCGCCGCATCTGGCTCACTCCGGGAAAGGTTTGCCGGTGGGGAAAAAACTGGTCTCGATTGTCATTCCGGCCTACAACGAGGAGGCCGTGATCCCCGAGCTGGGGCGCGCCCTGCGCGCGATGATGGAGCGCAACGCGGCCTACGATTTCGAGGCTGTGATCGTGGAGAACGGCTCGGCTGACAACTCCTGGGCCGAGCTTACCCGTCTGAACCAGATCGACCCGCGTTTCAGGATCGTCCGGCTGTCCCGGAATTTCATGGCGGACGGCGGAGTGGCGGCGGGTCTGCGCCACGCCTCCGGTGACTGCGCGATCCTGATGGATGCCGACCTTCAGGACCCGCCCGAGGTGATCGACCTTTTCCTGCAGAAATGGGAGGAGGGCCACCAGGTAGTCTACGGGATCATCAAGAGCCGCCGCGGCGTCTCACCCCTGCGCAAGCTGCTCAACAAGGTGTTCTATTTCCTGCTCGAAAAGCTCACCGGCGGCATGATCCCCCCGGATGTGACCGCGTTCCGCCTGATGGACCGCTGTGTCTACAGCCAGCTCAACGCCATGCCTGAAACCAACCGTTTCACCCGCGGCCTCTGCGCCTGGACCGGATTCAGCCAGGTGGGGGTCCAGTTCGAGCGGGCCGAGCGTTTCGCCGGTGAGACCAAGGCCCCGTTCTGGGACATTTTCACCGAGGCGTTGGACGCCCTGTTCTCGTTCAGTTTCCTGCCGCTCAGGGTGATCACCTTTTTCGGCCTCGTGCTGAGTGCGCTGTGCTTTCTCCTGCTGATCGTGATCCTGGCGGTGGTTCTGGCGCAGGGCAACGATGTCCCCGGCTTCCCGACCATCATCCTGACCATGCTGCTGATGTTCGGCTGTATGTTCATCGCCCTGGGGATCATGGGCGAATACCTGGCCCGCGTGTTCGCCGAGGTCAAGGGCCGCCCGATCTTCATTGTCCGCGAGACCCTGGGGTTCGGGCCGACAGCGGACAAGGGGCACGAAATCAAATAGAAGGGTCCGGCGGCCCAGGGTACACAGACCCGGCCGGACCATTTATGCGTTGTACGCTTAGAAAGGGACACCTCAAATGGAATGCATTCTGTGCGGTTCGAGTGATTTCGAGCGGATTTTCTTCCTCAAGAACGGCCCCCGCTACGCCCAGAAACTGCTGGCCGACCCCCAGGCCCGCGGCGGCGAGCGTATCGATATCCCGCTCTACAAGTGCCGCGCCTGCGACATGGTGCAGATCGACACCGGCACGCTCAGCCACGACCAGTATTTCGACGACTACCTGATGACCCGCACCGGCACCGAGCTGTACACGGTCTACGAGGACGACCTGGCGGTCAAGTTCTTCGAAAAGTACAACCTGCGCGGCAAGAACGTGATCGAGGCCGGCTGCGGGGACGGTTATTTCGCGGCCAAGCTGAACGAGCTGGGGGCGCGCGTCGAGGCGATCGAGCCCTCGGCCACCGCCCGCGCCGAGGCCGAAAAGCGCGGGGTAAAGTGCTATAATCTCTACCTGGGCGATGACACGGACAAGCACCTGACCAAAAAGTACGACGCCTTTGTGAGCAAGCAGGCCATGGACCTGGTGAAAAACCCCAACAGCTTCCTGCGCGGCATGGGCAAGCTGCTCAATTTCGGGGCGATTGGCCTGGTGGATGTGCCCTCCTGGACCAAGACCCTGTTCGACATGCGCTATTTCGATGTCCTGCCCGACCGGGTGAGCTACTTCACGGCCAACACCCTGACCAAGATCATGGAGCGCAACAATTTCCATGTGATCGAGGTCTACCACGGCGCGGATGACGAGTACGTGGGTGTGTTTGTCTGCTACCAGGGCAGCCGCAACGGCCTGGAGGACCGGTTCAGCCGCGAGTACCAGGCTTTCGGCGGCAAGTTCGAGTCCCTGATGGCCTCGCTCGCCGCGGCGGGCAAGAGTGTGGGCGCCTGGGGCGCCGGAGCCAAGGGCGTGACCGTGTTCTCGTTCACCGGGATGAACCCGCAGAAAATCAAGTACGTGATCGACAAGGACGCGTTCAAGCAGGGCAAGTATCTGCCGGGCAGCCTGCTCAAGATCGTCCCGCCGGACATGCTGGAGCGCGAGCCGGTGGATGCCCTGATCGTGACCGCGGCCATGTTCTACCGCGAGATCATCCGTGAGCTGTACAACCAGCGCGGCTACCGCGGCGACATAATCATCCTCACCCCGGAGCCGCGTATTCTGAGCCGGGCGGAGATAGAGCACATCATAGGCGGGAAGTGACGCACCGATGCGGCGCATGGATTGCCCGCTCTGCGGGTCGGCCGACAAGAGCGAGCTGTACCCGGAACGCCTGGAGAACGCCCAGGCCGATTTCGACTACCTGACCGAGAGCGCCAACCACTACCGGATCGTACGCTGCAACGGTTGCGGGATGGTCTATTCCGACCCGGTGTTCGAGCCGGAGCGGATCATCGAGCTGTACCGCAACAGCCGGATCGACGAGGCGGTCAAGGATTCCCTGGTGCCCTCGATCCGTCGCAACATGGCCCGCTACGTGGAGCGCCTGGTGCGGGTCTCGGGTATCCGGAGCGGACGGGTGCTGGATGTGGGCTGCGGCTGCGGGCACCTGGTGGAGGCCGCCGCGCTGCACGGTTTCGAGGCCCACGGGGTGGACCCCAGCGCCGGGGCGGTGGAGCACGCCCGGCATGTCCTGGGCCTGACCGGGGTGCGTTGCGCCGACTACAGCCGCTCCCTGTTCCCGGAAGCTCATTTCGACCTGGTGTTCTTTGTCCATGTGATCGATCATGTCTCCGACCCGCGGCGCATGCTGGAGGATATCCTCTACCATTTGCGTCCCGGCGGCTGCGCGCTGGTGGCGACCCACAATATCGGCAGCCTGCTGGCCCGGGTGCAGGGCATGGGCTTTATCGCCTGGTCGGTGCAGCACCTGAGCTATTTCGACCCGGCAAGCCTGAGGCGGATGCTGGAGGCAGCCGGGTTTGCCTACGAGCGGGGCTTGAAAAGCCTTACCACCTACCCGCTGGCGCATTATGTGGAGAACGGCATCCGTAACCCCGGAATTCGCCGAGCCGGGCTGGGAGCCCTGGGCGCACTGGGACTCAAGAATTTCACGCTCTCGTTCCCCTTCGGCAACATCGAGGCGGTCGGGCGCAAGCCACGCGGCGCGAATTAGGCCGTCGAGGCGCACAAGCCGGGCAACACACACCCAAGAGGCTCGCATGAAAGCCGTGATACTGGCCGGCGGTTACGGCACCCGGATCAGCGAGGAGACCAGCCTGCGTCCCAAGCCGATGGTGGAGATCGGCGGGATGCCGATCCTGTGGCACATCATGAAAATCTACTCGGCGCACGGGATACACGATTTCGTGATCTGCCTGGGCTACAAGGGCTACGTGATAAAGGAGTTCTTCTCCCACTACCTGCTGCACCTGTCGGATGTGACGTTCGACCTGGCCTCCGGGAGCATGGAGGTGCACACCGGCTGCCGTGAGCCCTGGCGCGTGACCCTGGTCGAGACCGGCCTGGACACCGCCACCGGGGGACGGCTCAAGCGGGTGCGCCCGTATCTGGACAATGACGATTTCTGTTTCACCTACGGCGACGGGGTCAGCGACATCGACATCCGCGGCCTGATCCGCTTCCATAAAGAACGCAAAGCCCTGGCCACGCTCACCGCGGTGCAGCCGCTGGGCCGCTACGGCATGCTGGACATGCGGGACGAGAACGTGCTGTCGTTCCGGGAGAAGGTCAAGGAACCGGGCAACTGGATCAACGGCGGGTTTTTCGTGCTCTCGCCCGGCGTGTTCGACTACATCGAGGACGGGGACACGACCGTCTGGGAGAAAGAGCCCCTGGAGCGTCTGGCCGCGGAGGGGCAGCTCAACGCCTACCGTCACGAGGGTTTCTGGTACTCGATGGACCTGCTGAAAGAGAAAAATTACCTGGAATCGCTCTGGAACTCGGGCCAGGCGCCCTGGAAAGTTTGGTAGAGTGGATATGGACACGCTCAAAAAAGCCTATCAGGGCCGCCGTGTGCTGCTGACCGGCCATACCGGGTTCAAGGGGAGCTGGCTGAGCCTCTGGCTGGAGGGCCTGGGCGCGCGCACCACGGGCCTGGCCCTCGACCCGCCCACCTCGCCCGCCCTGTTCGAGCAGGCGGCCTGCGCCCAGGTGCTGGAGAAAGATATCCGGGCGGATGTGCGCGACTATGCCGCCCTGGAGCGCGCGGTGGCCGACACTCAGCCCGAAGTTGTGTTCCATCTGGCCGCCCAGCCCCTGGTGCGCGACAGCTACGAGCTGAGCCGCGAAACCTTCGAGATCAACTCCGGCGGCACGGTGAACCTTCTGGAGGCCCTGCGCCGCAAGGCGGATAATCTCCGGTCCGTGGTGGTGGTGACCACGGACAAGTGCTACGAGAACCGCGAGTGGGATTTCGCCTACCGCGAGGCCGACCCCCTGGGCGGCAGCGACCCCTACAGCGCCTCCAAGGCCGCGGCCGAGATTGTCTGCGCCTCGTACCGGCGCTCGTTCTTCGCCCCGCGGGGAGTGGCCCTGGCCACGGCGCGCGCCGGCAACGTGATCGGCGGGGGCGACTGGGCGCGGGACAGGATAGTGCCCGATGCCGTGGCCGCCCTGAGCGCGGGCAAGCCGCTGCGCCTCAGGCTTCCCGCCGCGGTCCGTCCCTGGCAGCACGTGCTGGAGCCGCTCTACGGCTACCTGATCCTGGGCGCGCGCCTTCTGGCCGCCGCCGAAAGCGGCGACAGCCGGGAACTGGCCGCCCTGTGCGGGCCGTTCAATTTCGCCCCGGAGACTGTCTCCTGCCGCCCGGTGGCCGAGCTGGCCGCCCTTTTCTGCCGCGAGTTCGGCGGCGAGGCAGCGGTCTCCCGGATCGAGGTCGACCCGGCTGGCGACAGCGGGCGTCACGAGGCGGGGCTTCTGATG
>JAJFUG010000105.1 GCA_021372515.1 bacterium | reverse complement strand
AGGCCCGCGCGGCCCCCTGCACGGCATTCCGGTCCTGGTCAAGGACAACATCGCCAGCGCCGACTCGATGCAAACCACGGCCGGTTCGCTGGCCCTGGCGGGGAGCCGCCCGCCCGCCGACTCGCAGGTGGTGCGCCTGTTGCGTCAGGCCGGAGCGGTGATCCTGGGCAAGACCAACCTGAGCGAGTGGGCCAATTTCCGCTCCAATGCCTCGACCAGCGGCTGGAGCGGACGGGGCGGGCTGACCCGCAACCCCTACGCCCTGGACCGCAACCCCTCCGGCTCCAGCTCCGGCTCGGCCGTGGCGGTGAGCGCCAACCTCTGCGCCGTGGCGCTGGGCACCGAAACGGATGGCTCCATTGTCGGCCCCTCCGCTGTCTGCGGGATTGTGGGCCTCAAACCCACGGTGGGACTGGTCGGCCGCAGCGGGATTATCCCGATCTCGGCCAGCCAGGACACCGCCGGGCCGATGACCCGCACGGTGGCCGACACCGCGCTGCTGCTGGGCGTCCTGGCCGGTGTGGACCCGGATGACCCGCGTACCGCAGAATCCCGGGGCCACGTTCAGACAGATTATACACAGTTTCTGGACCCGGCGGGCCTCAAGGGAGCGCGGATCGGGGTGCTGCGTAACTATTGCGGCTATCACCCCGGGGTGGACCGCGGCCTGGAGGAACTGCTGCTCCTGATGAAAGAGCAGGGGGCCGAACTGGTGGACCCGCTCAAAATCCCGACCGAGGGCCAGTTCCGCGGGTCGGAGTACAAGGTGCTCACCTGGGAGTTCAAGGACGGCCTCAACCGCTATCTGCAATGGGTTCAGGGGGCGCAGATTCACTCTCTGGAGGACTTGATCGCGTTCAACGAGGCCAACAGCGCGCGGGAGCTGCCCTATTTCGGCCAGGAAATCCTGGTAGAGTCGGAAACGCGGGGTCCCCTCACGGACAAGGAATACCTTGAGGCCCGCGACCTCTGCCGCAGTCTGGCCGGGCCCAAGGGGATCGACAAGCTTATGGACGACAACCATCTGGATGCCCTGTTCGCACCCTCGGGCGGGCCGGCGCATGTGAGCGACCTGGTCTGCGGCGATCACGGCCTCGGCGGGAGCTCGAGCGTTCCGGCCATGGCCGGCTATCCGAATCTCAACGTACCGGGCGGCGAGGTGTTCGGCCTGCCGTTCGGAGTGTCTTTCTTCGGGCGGGCCTGGAGCGAACCGGTGCTACTCCGGATCGGTTACGCTTTCGAGCAGGCGGCCAAGCTGCGCCGGGCGCCGCGCTTTCTTCCAACCGCCGACCTGAGCGTCTGAGGCGGGCGGCTCCACAGGCCGCAACGACATCAATCATTCCCGGGAGGGAGAAGATGCAGCGGGTAATGAAGAAAAAGCGTTCCATGTCGGCCGGGAAAGGATTCCTGATACTGGCCGCGGCACTATTATGCATGGCCTCGCCTGCCAGGGCCGGGGGAACCCTCGACTCGGGCCTCGACACAGTCGGAATGAACATTTTCCTGGAAAGCCAGGCCGCGTCGGTTCGCGAGGAGGCCCACGCCCGGATCGCCACCCGGGAAAAGCTGGAGACCCAGCGGGCCGAGTTGCACCGGGAGTTCATGTTCATGCTGGGACTCGATCCTGTCCCGCCTCGCACACCGCTTGAGGTGAATGTTGTAAGGACTGTCGATTGTGATAATTACACGATAGAGGTGCTGTACTACCAGAGCCTGCCCGGGTTCTACGTGACCGCCGACCTGTACCGCCCGAAGAAAGGCAAGGCCCCGTTCCCGGCCACGGTCTGGGGGCCCGGCCACGGCGGCGGGATCTACGGCACCAAGACCGGCCGTCAGCAGGCCGCCTCCGAGTGGGCTGCCAACGGCTATATCTGCCTGGTGATCGACCCGGTCCAGGCGGCCGAGGTCTACGGCCTGCACCACGGACTGAGTTGCTACGACCTGCGTGACTGGTACTCGCGCGGCTACACGCCCATGGCAATCGAGGTCTGGAACACCATGCGCGCGGTGGACTACCTTCTGAGCCGCAAGGATGTCGACGACAAGAAAATCAGCCTGACCGGGGTCTCGGGCGGCGGACATCTTAGCTGGATGGCCGGGGCGGCGGAGGAGCGTTTCGCCGTGGTGCAGCCCGCGGCCGGCACGGCGGATGTCTATACCCATATCAGCCACGACCTGCAGAACATGCACTGCGACTGCGCCTATTTCCCCAACATCTACCGGTTCGACTGGCCAACACTGGCCGGGCTGATCGCCCCGCGGCCGCTGCTGCTGCACACCTCGGTGGATGACGCCTACTATCCGCCGGTGGGCTACAAGGCGGTGCTGGAGCGGGCGCAGGAGATTTTCGGCTGGTACGGCAAGCCCGGCAGCGTGGGGATGTGCGAGGCGCCGGGACCGCACGGGTACTACCCTGAGCAGCGGGAAAAGGCGGTGGAGTTCAGCGACCGGATGCTGTTCGGCCGCAACCGGAAAATCACCAGCCGTCCGGCCAAGCTCGTGCCGGATGAAGAGCTGGCCGCCCTGGGTGGAATCTACGGCAAGCATCCCGAGAATATCA
>JAJFUG010000104.1 GCA_021372515.1 bacterium | reverse complement strand
TGTCCGGTTAGGAACTTGCAGTTTGAAGCTGACCGTCTCATTTCTGCTTTGGTTTCGGCCAAAGCAGCAAAGCCAGCGGGGGCCGCAAACTCGTCCAAACCGAGACTCTGCGTCAATCTTAAGTGTTTACGGAGTCTTAATTCCGCTCCCGCGTTGCAGCGGCGGCGCTGCCGCGAATCGCCGCCGGACAGTGCGGCAATTACAGCCCCGGCCGTTTCTCGCTCAATTAAACGCTACCCTGGCGGGAGGCTCAGACAGGTGCGGCCCCCAAAGGCAACAGCGGCGGCCTGTCAGCCGCACGGGGTTTGGCTTTGACCCGGGATCGAGTTATTCCGATACGAACACTGTGTTCGCCCATAACATTCTATAGCAAAAATCTAACCGAACAATGCTGCGCCGAATCGAAAGAAGTAAAAACAGAAAAGCATACGCTTTCAGCCTGAGTTTGCTATCAGGATAACGTGTGACTTGCTGACACGGCCGGAATTTTCCCGCCGAACGTGCCACAATCTACACACTTGGGCGCGGGCTGTCAATCGAAGGGGGAGGATGGGTTCAGTACTGGCGGGGATAGCTGCCCAACACTTTGATAAAGGCCATCTTGCGCAACTGTTCCAGAGCCTCGGCCACCGGCTGGTCCTGGATATGGCCCTGGACATCCACAAAAAATATGTAATCCCCAAGGCGGCCTTTCGAGGGGCGCGATTCGATCTTGCTCAGGTTCACCCCGCGCTGGGCGAACTGCCCCAGCAGCTTGAACAGCAGACCCGGGTGGTCGGTCTGGGGGTAGAGGGCCAGGCTGGTGCGGTCGTAGCCCGAGCTGGCGGGCATCTCGCGACCCACCTGTACGAACCGGGTGACATTGTAGCGGTTGTCCTGGATCGAGGCGCGCAGACGGGTCAGGCCGTAGAGGCCGATCGCCAGCTCGGGGACTATCGCCGCCATGTCGGCCCGTCCGCTCTCCAGCAGCATCTCGGCGCTTCGTCCGTTGGAGGAGGTCTGCACGATCTCGGCCGCGGGGTAGTTGCGCCGCAGGAAATTCTCGCACTGGGCGTAGGACTGCGGGTGGGCCAGCACGGTGCGCACCTCGGTCGCGGCGGCCAGCCCGGCCAGGTTCTGCACCACCGGGTGGATCACCTCGCGGGTAACGGTCAGGTCCGTGTCTGTCAGGGCGTCCAGGGTCTCGCCCACGCTGCCGGCCACCGAGTTCTCCAGCGGGATCAGGCCGCTTTCGGCGCCGCCCGAACCCACCTTGTCCACCACGTCCCGGATCGTGCGCTCGAAAACCACCGTGGCCTGCGGGTCGAGCGCCAGGGCCGCCTCGTGTGAAAAAGTACCCTGCGGGCCGAGTATGGCGATCTGCATGGTCGGTCTGTCCTAAAAAAGTCGAGGGGTAAACGGCTGTCCGGTCAAGGCAAAGATAGCGCCACGGAGCCGTCAAGTCAACGCCGGGCGCGCGGGACGCCGCGGGGTCAGGGCTCCACGTAGGGTGACTCGACCGAATCGGCCGGGGTGACCGGCAGGATGAGGTGCGAGGGCTGTAAGTGGACAGTGCCGGAATAGCTCGCCGCGCTGGTGTCCTGGCGCAGGTTCTCCAGCACCTTGACCCGCACCTCCTCGGGCATGTACTCGAAGCGGTACTCGCGGAATTTCCAGCGCAGCGGCTCGGGCCAGCCGGCCAGCCACTGCCTGCCGTCGCGCGAGCCATAGATACCGATATTGCCCATCACCAGCAGCAGCTCCTGGAAGAACGTGCTGTAGAACAGCTCATCCAGGGCGTAGCTCTTCCATTTCTGGTCGTCCCGGAAATTGAAACGCAGCAGGTTGGGCTCGCGCAACTGGCGCTCGATGTCCGAGAAAAAAGACGCCCAGAGGCTGTCCTGGCCGCAGAACAGGTTCAGCGCCTCGCTGACCGCGAAGGCGTTGATGTACTTGATCCCGGTCTGTGCATCCGCGCGGGCCAGGGCCTCGAGCACGATTTTGTCGGGGATGCTCTGGAAACGGGCGATAAGGCGCGCCGTGTAGCTGTTGAGTCCCAGGTTGTCCACGATCTGGTACAGGTCGGGCGGGATCGTATCGGAGAGGCTGACCGGCACTTCCAGGCTGAACGTATCCGGCGGGGCGGCCACGGCGGTGTCGGCCGCGGCGGGACCGGCCGTGTCCGCAACGGCAGTGGCGGCTGGCTGGTCCTGGGCTTTCAGGCCCAACGGCAGCAATACCGCGAGCAGCAATACGGTAAAGGCTCTCATGGCGCTCAGGCTCCCGCGGTGGTGGCGCTTTTGCCCGAGACGAACAGACGCTTGAGTTCCTCGACCCGTTGCGCGGTTATCCCGAGACGCTTGGCCTTGACCCGCAACTGCATTTCCAGCTTGCGGATATCTTCATTGTATTTATGTATCAGGTCGAGGCTGGAGGTGGTCGGCTCCTTGGCCGCCTCTTTCCGGCGAACGTAGAGCATGCCCTGCTTGTTGTTGAGCATCAGCAGCAGGTTGATGATCTCCCGTTCCGGGTCGAGGCTACCCTCCTCGGAGCGTTTCTTGATGAAAGCCTTGCAGAAACGGACGAACTCATCCTCGTCCAGCTTGCGGAAATCGATCTCGATCTTGTCCATCTCGCGGCGGACTGTTTCCCAGGCCGTCTCGTGCTCGCCGGTCTCCTGGCGCGTCTCGGTCAGCGAGGCCACGGCTTCCTTGATCCTCATCCGCTCGAAAATGACCCGTTTCTTGTCCTCGTTGTTCAGCACCAGGCGCGAGCGCACCTCGCTGGTCAGCTTGGTCAGCTCCAGATCGTCATCCAGGTTCATCCGCCCGGAGCCCACCAGACTGTACTTGCGCTTGATTATGCGCAGCTTGTCGATCAACTCGTGCAGCTCGTTCCGCCGTCCGATGATGTTGCTTTTCAGGATCGAGATGGTCTGGCGGCATTTTTCCTCTTTGAGCTCGAGATCCTGGAGCTGGCGCTCGGCCTGGATATAATGCTGGTAGGCCGACTCTTCGCTGGCCGCGGTGCGGAGGTACTGGATTTTGAGGTCCGAAATTTTACGGTCGCGCTGGAGCTTCAGCACCAGTGTCCAGCCGAACAGGGTCAGACCCAGGACGACCGCGATCACGGCGAATGTCAACAACGATCCCATAAATTGCCCGGCCGGGATTGAAGGAGAGAAATCAGTCACAGGGGCGGAACAGCTACGGCAATTGTATCCTAAATAAGAAAATCGGTGTTTTCAAGTTATAATTTAATCTTTTTCTGTCAAGACGAACAAAGAAATTTCTGAGTAGTCTGAATGTTGGGAAATGGATACTCGATATTCTAACGAAAAACTAAAGAAGGCAGACTCGAAAGCCTGCCTTCGTCTATCACCGCTTTTCAATCGCCTGCTGTTTTCCGGGGGGCTTCCGGGATGCCCTCGCGCCGGGCTTTCCCGGTCTGGGGCGGCCTAAGGCGGGCGGAGTCGCGCGGACCGGCGCCCAGTCGCTGCTTGAGTATCTCGCGCTTGAGCAACTGGATGCCCAGGGCCGGGTCCACGCCCTTGGGACAGGCCTCCGAGCAGGCCCCGGCGAAATGGCAGCGCCACAGGCCGTGCGGGTGGTCCAGGGCTGCGGTCCGCTGCTCCATGCCTTCGTCACGGGTGTCGGCCACGTAGCGGTAGGCTGCGCCCAGGGCCTGGGGGCCGGTGAACGAGGAATCCGTGGCGCTGGTGGGGCAGGCGGCCACGCAGGCGGCGCACTTGATACAATAGGCGAACTGGAGGTAGCGCTCCAACTGCCCGGGGCTCTGGATGTACTCGCCCTCGACTGAGTCCACCTCGTCCGGGTTCTGGCGGATGATATGTGGCCGCACCGACTCATGCGCGGCGAAGAAAGTGCTGAGGTCCGGCACCAGGTCGCGCAGAATCGGGAAATTGGGCAGGGGCCGCACCTCGATCAACGTGCTGCCCAGCTCCACCACCTGGGTCTGGCAGGTGAGCACCGGCTTGCCGTTGACATACATGGCGCAGGAGCCGCAGATACCCATCCGGCAGCTTTTACGGTAGCTGAGGGTGGGGTCCTGGGTCTCCTTGATCTGCATCAGGGCATCCAGCACGGTCATGCCGCGCTTGAGTATCAGCCTGTAGCTCCTGAAATACGGCCGCTTGTCCTTGTCCGGGGCATAGCGCAGTACCTTGAACTCGATCTCGTGCCCGTACAGCTCGCGGCCCTTGTGCCCATTGTCGGCCATCTCACATCCCTCCCGGCGCCAGGAAGCCGCTGATTATGGCCCAGGAGCCGTAGATGAAGAACCCCAGCCCGGCCACGGCCAGCAGACGCCCCACGGCTTTGCGCAGCCCCCAGGGCAGGGCCGACAGCTCGTACACCACCGCCCGCAGCCCGTACAGCCCGTGGTACAACGCGGCCGCCAGCAGGACAAGGTAGACCACCATATAGAATACCCGGGCCGAGCGCGCGCTGACCGAGGCGAAGCTGAGCACCTCGGCGCGCGGCGCCCCGAACAGCCCGCCCAGGTGCATCACTCCGTAATGGATTCCCAGTACGGCCAGCAGAACCAGGCCGGCCAGCAGGAACAGGTACCAGAGCGTCGATTCCCGGATCATTTGCGTCTCTCCTCGCGGCCTCTCAGTGGTGCACGGACATGAATTCGAGCGTGCCGTAGCCCACGATCACCACGGCCAGCAGAAGGACCATCCAGACCAGGGGCCGCTGACGGCCCGAGGCCAGGGTGAACGGGTAGAGCGGGCGCTGCGGCGGGCGCAGGGCGAAACCCAGCTCGGTCGCGCCCAGTCGCAGGCCGTTGAGCGCGTGGAACACCGCCCCGGCGAACACAAGCCACTCGCCCCAGGGCAGAAGGCCCCGGTTTACCAGGCCCATCACGGTCTCCCAGTGGGCCTGGTTCGTTTTCTGTGCCGTTACCACCAGGTGCATGGGAAGGTAGAGCAGCACGCCCAGGCCGGTGATCCGCTGCAGGGTGTAGAGGTAGCGCTCCAGCCTGTAGCGCCCGCCGTAGGCCCAGCCCCTCACTCCCAGCCGGTTGGGGTAGGTGGTTTTGACTGTGGACGGCTGTTTCATCTCGTCCCTCCGGAGAGCTTGGCTTATGGCCTCGGGTTGCTGGCCGTGGCGGGGAACGGGCCTTGCGGCTCAGTATTTCCGCTCGACCGGCTTCCACATGGAAATGTTCACCGGACAGTAGTCCAGCTTCGGGCCCTCTGGCGTGGCGACCGCCAGGGTGTGCCTGAGCCAGTTCTCGTCATCGCGTTTGGTGAAATCGCGCCGGGCGTGCCCGCCGCGCGATTCCTGGCGCGCCAGCGCCCCCATGAACGCGATCTCGGCGATGTCGAGCATGAAACTCAGTTCCAGGGCGTAGACCAGGTCGAGGTTGTAGACCCGGCTGCTGTCGTGGACCTTGATGTTCCCGAAACGCTCCTTGAGCGCGCGGACCGCGTTCAGCCCGGCTGCCAGGCCCTCTCCGGTGCGGAACACGGCCAGGTGCTGGTCGCAGGCGCGGCGCAGGGCCTTGCGAATCTCGTAGATCGACTCGCCGCCGTCGCGCCGCAGGATATCGTCGAACACCCAGGCGCGGGCCGCCTCCGCTGCGCCTTTGGGCACTACGGGCTGGCCGGTGTACTCCTCCGTGATGTAGCGCGCGGCCGCGGTCCCGGTGAACTTGCCCCAGGCCAGGCATTCGGCCGTGGAGTTGGTGCCCAGGCGGTTGGCCCCGTGCAGGCTGACACAGGAGCACTCGCCCGCGGCCCAGATTCCGCGCAGCGAGGTGGCGCCGTCGATGTCGGTGTGAATGCCGCCCATGGTGTAATGGAATACCGGCCGGATCGGCACCGGGTCGTCCACCGGGTCCACGTCCACGAACTTCATCGACAGCTCGCGGATGAACCCCAGGCGCTCGTTGATCTTGTCCGCGCCCAGATGGCGCAGGTCCAGGTGCACGTAGTCCAGGCCGTCCTGGCCCTCGAAGCCCCGGCCCTCGGCGATCTCGGTCATGATCGAGCGCGAGACGATGTCGCGGGGGGCGAGCTCCATCATCGAGGACGCGTAGCGCTCCATGAAGCGTTCGCCCAGGCGGTTGCGAAGGTAGCCGCCCTCGCCGCGGCAGCCCTCGGTCATCAGGATGCCGCTGGGGATCAGCCCGGTGGGATGGAACTGCATGAATTCGAGGTCCTTGATCTTGAGGCCGGCCCGGTAGGCCATCGCGATCCCGTCCCCGGTCACCGAGTGCGAGTAGGTGGTGAAGCCCATGATCCGTCCGATCCCGCCGGTGGCGATGATCAGGGCCTTGCCCAGCAGGGTGTGCATCTGTCCGGTGGCCATGTCCAGGGCGGCCAGGCCGCGGAACTGGCCCTCCTCCACGAGCAGCGAGCTGATGAACCACTCGTCGTAGCGGGTCACGTTCTGGAAGCGCAGCAGAGTGTCGTAGAGGGTCTGCATCTCGAAGAAGCCGGTTTTGTCGGCGGCGTAGGTGGCGCGGGGGAAACTGTGCCCGCCGAACGCGCGCTGGTCGATCCGGCCGTCCGGTCGCCGGCTCCAGGGAATGCCCCAGTGTTCGAGCTGAAGGATTTCCTCCGGCATCTGGCGCACGAAGCGGGCGATCACGTCCTGGTCGCCCAGAAAATCGCTGCCCTTGACCGTGTCCCAGGCGTGAAGGTCGAGGTTGTCGCCCTCGTCCTCGCGCAGCACCGCCGCGGTGCCGCCCTCGGCGGCCACGGAGTGCGAGCGCATAAGCTGCACCTTGCTTACCAGAGCGATGTCCAGCTTGCCGCGGCTCTGGATAGAGGCCTCGAGAGCGGCCCTCAGCCCGGCCAGTCCGCTGCCCAGAATAAGCAGATCGTGGGTGATGGTCTCTGACATCAGTCGGCTCCCCGAGAGCTCCGGTCGGCGGAGCGGGCGCTTCCGCCGGTGCAACGGCGGCGGCTCGTCTGTTCGGCCGGACCGTATCCGCCGCGCTGGAACGCATCGAACCCCCGCGACGGATCAGATTGACAAGCGTTCAGCGGAAAAATATCTTAAATGACGGTCTTATTTTCGGAAGGAAACAAATGTGGAATTTTTTCAGTATACTTTTTATTATTGTTCAATGTCAAGCCCGCACGGTTTTTAAACGGCTTCTGACAGGCGTAAAAACTGTTGACAAAGGGATTTCAAGGCGCTATCTTGTGTTTGAATTGTCACCAGAGGAACCGGGTGAGGCTTGTCTTAGGTTAACGTGACGCGCCCGGGAGTTGTTACAACCCGTACAGCGCGCGGATGGTGATTCCGCCTGACGAAGCGCCGGGATTAGGGACTTGATCCGCTACCGTACAGATGCTATGAAATAGTAAAAAGTTTCCACGGAAACAAGCGGATTATAGTGTCCGCTTTTTTTTGTACCGCCGTGGTCTGGCTGTCGCCAGGAAGGTGGCAGCGGGAGGATTGAAACGGCTCGGCAATCCCAACTCACTGATGCAGGAGGACTGTGGCTACCAAGGATGTTCGAATAAACGATCAGATTCGTATTTCTCCGGTTCGTTTAATCGACAATGACGGCACCCAGATCGGAATTGTGCCGCTGGAGGAAGCCCAGAAACTGGCCCGGGAAAAGAATCTCGACCTGGTCGAGATCGCGCCGACTGCCCGTCCTCCGGTCTGCCGGGTCATGGACTACGGCAAGTTCAAGTACCGTGAGAGCAAGAAGGCTAAGGAAGCCAAGAAGCGCCAGCATGTGATCCAGATGAAGGAGATCAAGCTGCGCTCGAAGATCGACGAGCACGATCTGCAGTTCAAGCTCAAGCACGCGCAGAAGTTCCTGGAAAAGCACAATAAAGTCAAGCTGACCATGGTCTTCCGCGGTCGTGAGGTGGTGCATAAAGAGCTGGGCGAGGAAGTGTTGGAACGGATTTTCAAATCGGTCGAGGACTTGGCGCTCAAAGAGGGGCCGGTCAAGATGGAAGGCCGTAACATGATCCTGATCCTGGCGCCCAAAAGCTTACCGTTAGAGAAACCAATAGTAGTTCCGTCTAAGCCAACGGAAAGTTAATCATCAAGGAGTCAGCGTGCCCAAACTCAAGACTTTACGCTCCGCGGCCAAGCGGTTCCGCAGCACGGCCAGCGGGAAAATAAAGCGCAAGCAGGCGTACCACAGCCATATTCTGACCAAGAAGACCCCCAAGCGCAAGCGCAACCTGCGCAAGCAGACCACGGTCAGCGCCGCGGACCAGCGTCGGATTCACCGGCTGATTCCCTATAAGTGATTGGCGCCGCAGGTTGGAGGCTGTCTGTGCCTGCCATGCCTGCCGTAATGTGATTCGAAAACCAGATGAGGTAACAGATGCCGCGCGTTAAAACGAATGTCGCCTCGCATGCGAGGAAGAAGAAGATACTCAACTCGGCCAAGGGCTATTTCGGCGGCCGGAGCAAGCTGCTAAGCTCGGCCCGCGAGACGGTCGACCGTGCCCAGCGCTTCTCTTACATCCACCGCAAGCAGAAGAAGCGCCAGTTCCGGGCTCTCTGGATCGCGCGTATCAATGCCGCGGTCCGTGCATACGGCTTTAGCTACAGCCGTTTCATCGACGCCCTGAACAAGGCCGGCATCGAGATCAACCGCAAGGTCCTGGCGGATATGGCGGTCAACGATCCCCAGGGATTCGAGGGGCTGGTCAAAGCCGTGCAGAGCCGCTGAGACCGGGTCAAATCGAGCTATCCAAGACAGGGCGGACAGTGGCTACACGGTCCGCCTGTCTTTTTTTGGCCGGTTCCGGCGGCGTTTAGCCGCAGTGAGGGGCCGGACATTCTCCGTGGAGCGATTTCACCATGAAACAGTATCTTGAACAACTGGAACAGGCCGAGAAAGAGGCCCCCGCGAGGATCGACGCGGCTGCGAACGTCGAGGAGCTGGAGGCCCTGCGCCTTCAGTACCTGGGCCGCAAGGGGGTGCTCACCGCCGCCCTGCAGGGGCTGGGTAGCCTCGCGGCCGAGGAGCGGCCGGTCCTGGGCAAGCGCGCCAACGAGGCCAAGAATTTCCTGGCCGCGCTGATCGACAGGCGCACCGCCGAGCTGGAGGAAAAGCGCCTGGCCGAGGCCGTGGCTAAAAGCCGCCTGGATGTAACGCTGCCCGGGGCGCGGGGCTGGGACGGCGGGCTGCACCCGCTCACCCTCACCCTTGACCGTCTGGTCGAAATCTTCTTCTCCCTGGGCTTCACCGTGGCGGATGGCCCGGAGGTGGAGGACGAGTTCCACAATTTCGACGCCCTCAACACCCCGGCCGACCATCCGGCCCGCGACAGCCAGGACACGTTCTACTTAGCCGACGGCCGCCTGCTGAGATCGCAGACCTCCACCGTGCAGGTGCGCTACATGCAGGCCAACCAGCCTCCAGTGCGGATCATCGCCCCGGGGCGGGTCTACCGCCGCGACACGCCGGATGCCAGCCACAGCCCGATCTTCCACCAGCTCGAGGGCCTCTACGTGGATCAGGGCGTCACTTTCGGCGACCTCAAGTACACCCTCGAACAGTTCGCGCACCAGATGTTCGGCCCCGGCAGCAGCCTGCGTTTCCGGCCCTCATTCTTCCCGTTCACCGAGCCCAGCGCCGAGGTGGATGTGCGCTGCGTGTTCTGCAAGGGCAAGGGCTGTTCGGTCTGCAAGCAGACCGGCTGGATGGAGATACTGGGCTGCGGCATGGTCGACCCGGCGGTGTTCCAGGCTGTGGGCTACGACCCGGAGCGCTGGACCGGTTTCGCTTTCGGCATGGGCATCGACCGTATCTGCATGACCATGATGGGGATCAACGACATCCGACTGCTCCTGGAGTCCGAGCTGGGTTTCCTCTCACAGTTCTGAGCGTGGATTGCGCTCTGCGGACTGTCCATTACGCAACGAAAAACTTGAAACGGTCCGGTTGACGATGAATATCAGCTACAAGTGGCTAAAGACTTTGATCGATTTCGACCTCTCCCCGCAGGAGCTTGCCGCGCGCCTGACCATGCTCGGCCACGCCGTGGATGAGCTGCTCTACCTGGGAAAAGATATTGAGGGGGTGGTGGTGGGACGGGCGACCGCGCTGCGGCCACACCCGGATGCGGACAAACTGCGCCTGGTCACTGTGGACTACGGCGCCGGCTCCACGCTGGAGGTGGTCTGCGGGGCGCCCAACGTGCGCCAGGGCGGGCTTTACCCCCTGGCCCTGGTCGGCACAGTGCTGCCCGGTGGGTTCGAGCTTAAAAAGGCGAAAATCCGCGGGGTGGAGAGCCAGGGCATGCTCTGCTCGGAGAAAGAGCTGGGTCTGAGCGAGGAGTCCTCGGGCCTGCTGGAGCTGGATGAATCGGCGCGGCCGGGCATGAGCCTGCCCGAGGCCCTGGGCCTGGATGACTGGCGACTGGTGCTGGACGTGACGGCCAACCGCGGCGACATGTGGAGCCAGATCGGGGCGGCGCGCGAGCTTCAGCCCGTTGCCGGGAAAAAGCTAACCCGCCCGCAGGGCTCCCCGGACGACAGCGGCCCGGCCATCGAAAGCCTCACCTCGGTTGAGATCACCGACAGCCAGGGCTGTCCGCGCTACATGGCCCGGGTGATCGAGAACGTGAAAATCGGACCCTCGCCGCGCTGGCTGGTCGAGCGTCTGAACGCGGTGGGGCAGCGCAGCATCAACAACGTGGTCGATATCACCAATTTCATCCTCTTCGAGCTGGGCCAGCCTCTGCACTCGTTCGACCTGGACCGTCTGGAGGGCAAGCGGATCGTGGTGCGCAAGGCCGCCGAGGGTGAGCAGATTCTCACCCTGGACGGCGCCCCGCGCAAGCTCGACGCCGCTATTACCGTGATCGCCGATGCGGTCAACCCGGTGGCCGTGGCCGGCGTGATGGGCGGCAAGGAGAGCGAGGTGGACGAGTCCACCCGCCGGGTGCTGCTCGAGTGCGCCTGGTTCGATCCGGCCACCACCCGCCGCACCAGCCGTGCCCTGGGGCTTTCCAGCGAGGCCTCGCGCCGCTTCGAGCGCGGGGTGGACTATTCCGGCATGAACCTGGCCCTGGACCGCGCCGCGCGCCTGATCGCCGAGGTCTCGGGCGGGAGCGTGGCCCGCGGGGCCATCGATGTCTATCCGCGCAAGCTCACCCCTCCCACCGTGGAGCTGCGCGCCTGCCGGGCCGAGAGCCTCCTGGGCCTCGAATTCCCGGCCAGCGAGGTCCGCCGCTGCCTGGAGGGTATCGATTTCGAGGTGGAAAGCCTCGGCGCGGGTAAATACAAGGTGACAGTGCCCGCCTGCCGTCACGATGTCAGCCGCGAGGTGGACCTGATCGAGGAACTGGCGCGGGTCAGGGGCTACGAGCACATTCCGTCCCCGGCGCGCATGTGTGTCACGCCGGCGGTCAGCGGGCGGCGAGAGTGGTACGACCTGGCGAAATTGAAAGAGTGCCTGGCCGGCCTGGGCCTGCGCGAGGTGATGACCAGCAGTTTCACCGGCGCGGCTGAGGTCGAGGCGATCTGCGGGGCCGGTGTCTATGCTCCGCCGCAATTGTCGTTCCCGCTCTCCAGCGAGGAGGGCTTGTTGCGCCCCGAGCTGATCGTGAGCCTGCTGGGCTGTGTGAAGCGCAACCTGAACCAGCGCAACCAGGATGTACGGATTTTCGAGATCGGCCGGGTGTTCCCGCGGCGTGTGGGCAGCAGCGATTCGCCCGAGGAGCGCCGTCTGGGCCTGGCCGCCCTGGGTTCGCGTCAAAGCGTGCACTGGAGCGGCAAGGGCCGCGCCTGGGACTTTTTCGACCTCAAGGGCGTGCTGGAATCCCTGGCCGCCCGGCTGAAACTTCCGGTCCTCTCTTTTGTTCAAGGCTCGCACCCGGCTCTGCATCCCGGCAAGTGCGCCGAGGTGCGACTGGGCGGTCACGGCATCGGCCTGCTCGGGGCGATCAACCCCAGCCTGGCCGCCGGCCTGGAGCTGCCCGACACGGTGCTGCTGGCCGAGCTCGATCTGGACCGCCTGCTCGCCTCCCGTCAGGCCCCGCGTCACAGCGAGCGCAGCCCGTACCCCGGCTCGCGCCGCGACCTGGCTGTCCTGGTGGATGACGCCGTGCCCTGCGCCGAGCTTGCCGCCGAGATACAGCGCGGCTCGCGCCTGGTGGCCGAGGTGGCGGTGTTCGACCTGTACCAGGGGCAGCACGTGCCGGCCGGCAAAAAAAGCCTGGCTTTCTCCATGCTTTTCCAGAGCGTTGAGCGCACCCTGCGGGATGAAGAGGTGGACCAGGCGTTCGAGAAGATTTTGCGCGGGTTGATAAAAAAATTCGACGTGAAGCAACGTTAAGTGTTATATTGTTTTGAATGACCTGTGCTCCGCGGCCGGAGAGGCTGCGGAGCCGTCTGTGAACTCCTCCCGGCACGGCGAAGGCGAATATTCACGGGGTTTCGATGCCTGACAGGTTCCAGTCGCTGGAAGATAAAATCAAGCGCCTGCTCAAAGTGGTGGACCAGCTGGAGGCGGAAAACCGTTCGTTCCGCTCCCTGGTCGGTGGGAGCCAGCAGATGTCGCGGCAGGATATAGTCAGTCAGGTCGAGAGCCTGAAACTCGAAAAGGAAAAACTCGAGCGAAAGCTTTCCCTGGTCGATGAGACCCTTTCCCGCGTGCTGGGAGAGCTCGATCATCTCGAGCTCTGATACGGGTCGGGCCCGAGTCCGGGCAAAGGGGCAAATTCCGGCGCGCGGGTTGTTGACTTGCAAAATGCCTTGCTTTAGATTGGAGATTGAAGACAGTTTCGTAAACGAAAGCCGTCAAACGGTTTCTTTAACATAAAAAAGGGTCAATTCCAATCACGGTAGTCCCGGGCAGAGCGCTATGGATGACGACAAGGTAACGACTACACGGGTGTCGATATTCGGTGATACTTATAATATCCGGACACAGACCGATCCCGAATACACCCGCAAGGTCGCGGAATATGTGAATCAGACCATGCAGGCGGTAAAAAAGAGCCTGAGCCTGCAGGACGTGCACAAGATAGCGATTCTGGCCGCTATGTCCATAACCGATGAACTTTTCCAGACCAAAAGGGAGAAGGAGATACGGGATGAGGAGCTGGAGCTCAAGTGCAATTCCCTGATCCAGCTGCTCGATTCCTATCTGGAGAGGAGCCGGTCCCAGGAGGCCCTGCTCTGATCCTTCGGCACATATGACGGATGGTTGAAACATACCCCGTCGGCGCGTGATTAACGAATTGATCCTGGAACGAACCCTTGGGAGCGTTCTCCTGTGGTGCACCGCTGGCCGGCCTCCGGCCGGAGCGGGTGGCGCCGGCGGACAGCGCCCGCTTTGAGCTGTTGCAGGTTCGGATTTGTTGATCGGGTGCGGCGGGGCTTTTTATTGCCCTGTGTTCCCGTGGGATCAGTCAGCAATGATGTTATTCCCATCCGCGTGGGCGGATACTTCAATAGATAACCTAAACGCACGTTTCACGGAGACTTGATGTCAACTTTATCCAATATCATTGTTCCGGTACTGGTAATGCTGGTGTTGCTGGCAGCGGTGTTCGTGCTGGGCTACTGGGTCAGCCGAAGGATCGCCCAGAGCAAGCTGCAGGACGCGGAGTCGCAGGCCAAGAAAATCATCACAGATGCAGGGCGCGAAGCCGAAAACATCCGCAAGTCGGCGACCATCGAAAGCAAGGAGAAGTATTACCAGGCCAAGGTGGATTTCGAGAAGGAGACCGAGGGCCGGCGCAAGGAGCTCGAACGGGTCCAGCACACGCTGCAGGAGCGTGAGGTCAATCTGGACAAGAAGCTTGAGATTGTCGAGAAGAAAGAGCGCGAGGTCGCGCGGATGAACGATGACCTCGTGGTCCGGGAGAAAGTGGTCAAGAGCAAGGACGACAAGCTGACCCAGCTCATCGCCGAGCAGAACCAGCGCCTGGAGCGCATCGCCGGCCTCAGCGCCGAGGACGCCAAGCGCGAGCTGATCGAGAACCTGAAAGAGGAGGCCCGTGTCGAGGCCTCCCAGTACGTCAAGGACATCAAGGAGCAGGCCAAGCGCGACGCCGAGAAGGAGGCCAAGAAAATCATCACTCTGGCCATCCAGCGCTGCGCCGCCGACCACGTGGTCGAGTCCACGGTCTCGGTGGTCAACCTGCCCAACGATGAGATGAAGGGACGGATCATCGGCCGTGAGGGCCGCAACATCCGCTCGTTCGAAATGGCCACCGGCATCGATGTGATCATCGACGATACGCCGGAGGCGGTGATCCTGTCCGGGTTCAGCCCCATCCGCCGCGAGGTGGCCCGTCTGGCCATGGAGCGACTGATCCAGGACGGCCGAATCCATCCCGGGCGCATCGAGGACGTGGTGGAGAAGTGCCGCAAGGAAGTGGAAGAGAAGATACAGCAGGCCGCCGAGGAGGCCCTCTACGAGACCGGCGTGCACGGCATACATCCCGAGCTGGTCGCCCTGCTCGGACGGCTCAAGTTCCGCACCAGCTACGGCCAGAACAACCTTCTGCACGCCAAGGAGGTGGCCACCCTCTGCGGCATGATGGCCGCCGAGTTGGGCCTGGACATCGCCATGAGCAAGCGGGCCGGGCTGTTGCACGACATCGGCAAGGCGGTGGACCACGAGGCCGAGGGCACGCACACCCAGATCGGCGTGGAGCTGTGCCGCAAGTACGGCGAGCCGGAAGAGGTGATCAACGCCGTGGCCAGCCATCACAACGATGTCGAGCAGACCTCGCTCATCTCGGTGCTGGTGCAGGCGGCGGACGCCCTGAGCGGGGCGCGCCCCGGCGCGCGGCGTGAAACGCTCGAAACCTACATCAAGCGCCTCGAGAAGCTGGAGAAGATCGCCGACGGGTTCAAGGGCGTGCAGAAAGCCTACGCCATCCAGGCCGGGCGCGAGATACGGATCATGGTCCAGCCGGATGAGATCGAGGACAGCTACGGCGAGATACTGGCCGGAGAGATCGCCCACAAGATCGAGAAAGAGCTCGAATATCCCGGACAGATCAAGGTGGTGGTTATCCGCGAGACCCGGGCCGTGAGCTACGCCAAGTAACGGAAAGACAAGGGGTGCCCTTTTGCAGATACTGTTCATTGCCGACATTGTCGGCGGTCCGGGACGCAAGGTGGTGGGTGCGATTCTGCCCAACCTGATCAAGAAGCACAAGGTGGATTTCTGCATTGCCAACGGTGAGAACGCCGCCGGTGGGTTCGGTCTGACTCTGGAGATAGCCGAGGAGCTGTTTGCCCTGGGCGTGGATGTCATCACCAGCGGCAACCATATCTGGGACCGCAAGGACTCGCTGGCCGACCTCGACCGTCAGCCCAACGTCCTGCGGCCGATCAACTACCCGCCGGGCAATCCCGGCCGCGGCCTGGTAGTGACCAAGGCCCGCAACAACCTGCCCGTGGCGGTGATCAACCTCCAGGGCCGGGTGTTCATGAAAGAGATCGACTGCCCGTTCCGCACCATCTCGACCGTGCTGGACGGGATCAAGAACGAGACCAACCTGGTCATAATCGATTTCCACGCCGAGGCCTCGGCCGAGAAAGTGGCCCTGGGCTGGCACCTGGACGGGCGGGTGAGCGCAGTGCTCGGAACCCACACCCATGTCCAGACCGCCGATGAGCGCGTGCTGCCGGGTGGCACGGCCTATATCACGGATGCCGGGATGAGCGGTTCGATCGACGGGGTGATCGGGATCAAGAAAGAGCTGGCGATCAAGCGTTTCCTGCTCCAGACCCCCAACCGTTTCCAGCCCGCCGACACCAACCTGGTCCTGATGGGCGTGCTGCTGACCCTGGACCCGCAGACCGGCCGGGCCAGGAAGATCGAGCGTTTACAGGTTCCGCAGGCCGCAGTGCTCGCCATGTAGGTATGCCATTATCCGCCGGCCGGCCGGGTGCTCCCCGCGCCGGCCGGCGGAGCCTGAGCGCCGCCGTAATCCAGCCCTGTACAGGAGGAGCGTTTCATGTCCGCATCTTTAATCGACGGCAAAGTGATCGCCGCTCAGATACGCACCGAGCTGGAGCGCCGTATCTGGGCCCTCAAGGAAAAAGGGGTCCGCCCCGGCCTGGCCGTGGTCCTGGTGGGTGACAATCCGGCCAGCCAGTCCTACGTGGGGATGAAAGAGAAAAAGTGCATCGAGCTGGGCTTGCACTCCGCCTCGCACCGCCTGGGGGCCGACACCACGCGCGAGGCTCTGCTCGACCTGGTGGCCCGGCTCAACGCCGACCCGCGTATCCACGGCATCCTGGTCCAGCTGCCCCTGCCGAAGCATATCGACGAGGATGAGATCATCATGGCGATCGACCCGGACAAGGATGTGGATGGGTTCCACCCGGTGAGCCTCGGACGCCTGGTGATCGGACTGGAGGGATTCAAGCCCTGCACCCCGGCCGGTATCCAGCAACTGTTGGTCCGCAGCGGGGTGGAGCTGCGGGGCAAGCACGTGGTGGTGGTCGGCCGCAGCAACATCGTGGGCAAACCCGTGGCCAATATCCTGCTGCAGAAAGCCGAGGGCGCGGACGCCACTGTGACCGTGGCCCACAGCCGCACCGCCGACCTGCCCGGCATGGTCCGCACGGCGGATGTGCTGATCGCGGCCATCGGCCAGCCCGAGCTGATCCGCGGCGACTGGATCAAGCCCGGCGCGGTGGTGATCGATGTCGGCTCCAACCGCATCGACGACTCCTCCAACCCCAAAGGCTACCGCTGGGTGGGGGATGTGCATTTCGAAAGCGCGGCCGAGGTGGCCGCGTTGATCACCCCGGTGCCCGGCGGGGTCGGCCCGATGACAATCATCATGCTCATGGCCAACACGGTCCGTTCGGCCGAGCTGGCCCTGGGCCGGAAAGCGTAAACCGGCTTGGACCTGCATGTTTACAGCGTGAGCGAGTTGACCCGCGAGGTCAAGGAGCTGATCGAGGGCTCTTTCCCGCCGCTCTGGGTCGAGGGTGAAATAAGCAATTTCGTGCACCACGGCTCCGGGCACATGTATTTCTCGCTCAAGGACTCCTCCGCCGCGCTCCGGGCGGTGTTTTTCCGCCAGTACAACCAGGCCCTTACCTTCCGGCCCGAGAACGGGATGAAAATGATGGCGCGCGGGCTGCTCTCGGTGTACGAGCCCAGCGGCCAGTACCAGCTCATGGTCAGCGAGCTGCGGCCTGCCGGTGTGGGGGCACTTCAGCTCGCCTTCGAGCGGCTCAAGGCGCGCCTGGCGGCCGAGGGCCTGTTCGACGAGGCCCGGAAGCGCCCCCTGCCGCAGTTCCCGGCCTGTGTGGGAATAGTCACCTCGCCCACCGGTGCCGCGGTGCGCGACATAATATCCGTGCTTGAGCGGCGCTGCCCCTCGGTGCGGATCGTGCTGGCCCCGGCCCGCGTGCAGGGAGAGGGCGCTGCCGCCGAGATCGCCGCGGCTGTGCGCGCGTTCGGGCGCTGGGGCGGCGCGGATGTGCTGATCGTGGGGCGCGGAGGCGGCTCGGCCGAGGACCTCTGGGCGTTCAACGAGGAGGCCGTGGCCCGGGCGATATTCGATAGCCCCGTGCCGGTGATAAGCGCCGTGGGGCACCAGACCGATTTCACCATCGCCGATTTCGTGGCCGACCTTCGCGCGCCCACGCCCTCGGCCGCTGCGGAATATGCCGTGCCGGTGGCAGCGGAGCTGGAGGCTGGCCTGGTGGCCCTGGGCCGCCGTCTGGTGCGGGCGGGCTCCGGGCCTCTGTCCGACGCGCATCAGCGCCTGGACGAGCTGGAGCGCGCCCTGGCCCCGCAGCGCCTGCGCGCGGCCCTGCGCGCCTGCCGCGACCGCCACGCCGCCCTGGCCCTGCGCCTTCAGCGCGCCGCCCGTCACAGCCTGGACCTGGCCCGCGTGCGCTGGAGCGGCTTTCAGGAGCGCCTGAGCGCGCTCAACCCGGCGGCCGTGCTTGGGCGCGGTTACGCCATGGCGCGCACGCCGGAGGGCAGAATCGTGCGGGATGCCGCCACAGTCGAGGTGGGGCAGCGGCTCTCCGTGCTGCTGGCGCGCGGCAGCCTGGATTGCCGGGTCGAGGGCGTGAACCCCGCCGGTGAGGATACTCTGGCAAGCAAAGCCGGGTGAGCGCCCGGATGCAGTCGGACCGTTTTCAGGAGCCGTAAGCCATGCCGAAGAAGGAAGAGAAAGAGAAAAGCTTCGAACAGCTCTGCAGCAGCCTCGAGGAGACAGTCAGCCGTCTGGAGGACGAGCAGCTTCCCCTGGAAGAGGCAATCCGCCTGTTCAACGCGGGCGTGGCCGACGCCATCGAGGCGCGTAAGCGCCTGCTGGCCTCGGAGGAGAAGGTGCAGAAGCTGGTCGAGACTCTCGAGGGTCGTTTCGAGCTGCACGACCTGGAATGAGGGAAGGGAAGAAATTGGACCTCCAGGCTTATCTGAAAAGCGAGAAGACCCGGATCGACCGGGTGCTGAAAGAGCTTGTCCCCGCCGAGACAGACCCCCTCCACGAGGCCATGGCCTACAGCCTGGCCGCCGGAGGCAAGCGCCTTCGCCCGGTGCTGGCGCTGAGCGCGTTCCGCGCCTGCGGCGGCGATGGGGACAGCGATTCCCACTACCGCGCAGTTTGCGCCCTGGAACTGATCCATACCTACACCCTGATCCACGATGACCTGCCGGTGATGGACAACGACGATTTCCGGCGCGGGCTGCCCACCTGCCACCGCCGGTTCGGCGAGCGCAGCGCGACCCTGGCCGGCTCGGGGCTGCTGCTCCTGGCCTTCGGGGTGCTGAGCCGCGAGGCGGCCGGGCTGGGGCTTTCCGCGCAGGACACGGCGCGGGCCGTGGCCGCCGTGGCCGAGGCCGTGGGCGGCGGAGGCGTGATCGGCGGGCAGGTGGTGGACCTGGAGAGCGAGCGCCACGCGGTGGACCGCGCCACCCTGGACTACATCCACACCCACAAGACCGGTGCCCTGATCCGCGCCAGTTGCACCCTGGGCGGACATCTGGCCGGCGCTCGGGAACAGTCCCTGGACGCCCTGGCCGCCTACGGCGAGGGGATCGGACTGGCGTTCCAGATCGTGGATGACCTGCTGGACATCGAGGGGGATTTCACCGCCCTGGGCAAGACCGTGGGCGCGGATCAGGCCCGCGGCAAGGCCACTTTCCCGGCCCTCTATGGCCTGGAGACCAGCCGCCGCATGGCCGCCGAGGCGGTCGAGAGCGCCTGCGCGGTGCTCGGCCCGGCCGGGCTCGACCGCGAGGGGACGCTTCAGGCCCTGGCCCGTTTCATTCTCAGCCGCAAGGCCTGAAAAATAACAAGAAACATTTGCGCCCTGCCCGGCAGAGATTAAATTAAGACATAATTCCGTCGGTATTTCAATCCGCCTCCGTGCGGATTTTCACATACAACGGGGGATGTGTCCTTGCAATCCAGGACCGAGGAAGTTCTGGGCCGCATCAAGAGCCCACGCGACATCCGGGACCTCAGCCTCGCCGAGCTCGAAACTCTCTGCGAATGCCTGCGGGACTACATAATTTCCGTGGTCAGCGACTCCGGCGGCCATCTGGCTCCCAACCTCGGGGCCGTGGAACTGACCGTGGCCCTGCACTCGGTGTTCGAGTGCCCGCGCGACAAGATCATCTTCGATGTCGGCCACCAGTGCTACATCCACAAGCTGCTCACCGGACGGCGGGCGGGGTTCAAGAAGCTGCGCCAGGAGGGCGGCGTGAGCGGGTTCCCCAACCCCAAGGAAAGCCCCTGCGACGCATTTGCCACGGGCCACGCCTCCACCTCGATCTCGGCCGCCCTGGGCTACGCCAGCGCCCGTGACCTGGCCGGGCAGGACTTCAAGGTGGTGGCGGTGATCGGCGTCGGCGCCCTGTCCGGCGGGCTGGCCGACGAGGGCCTGAACAACGCCGGGGCCGGGGGGCACGACCTGCTGGTGGTCCTCAACGACAACCAGATGTCCATCTCGCCCAACGTGGGCGCCCTGACCCGCTACATGAACGGCCTGATACTGGACCCGCGTTACAACAAGCTGAAAAAGGAGATCTGGGACCTCACCGAGCGAATCCCCCTGGGCCGCGACCAGGTCCGCGCTTTCGCCCACAAGTTGGAGGAATCGCTCAAGAACCTGTTCGTGCCGGGCATGTGGTTCGAGGAGATGGGTTTCCGCTATATCGGCCCCATCGATGGCCACAATCTGGACGAGCTTCTGCGCACCCTCAAGACTGTCCGCGAGATTCACGGCCCGGTGTTGCTGCACGTGCTGACCAAGAAAGGCAAGGGCTACGAGCACGCCGAGGAGAACCCCACCCGTTTCCACGGCACCGGGGCGTTCGACACCGCCACCGGCGGAACCGTGGCCCCCAAGGCGCCCAGCTATTCCGAGCTGTTCGGCGAGGCGGCGGTCGAGCTGGCCGCGGCCAATCCGCGCATCCTGGCCGTGACCGCGGCCATGCCGGACGGCACCGGGCTGAGCCGTTTCCAGCGCGAGCTGCCCGGGCGCTTTTTCGACGTCGGGATCGCCGAGGGCCACGCGGTCACTTTCTCGGCCGGGCTGGCCATGGTGGGGGCGCGGCCCCTGGTGGCGATCTACAGCACGTTCATCCAGCGGGCTTTCGACCATGTGATCATGGACGTGGCCCTGCAGGACTTGCCCGTGGTGTTTGCCCTGGACCGGGCGGGCATAGTGGGGGATGACGGGCCCACGCACAACGGCGTGTTCGACCTGTCGTTCATGAGCCTGGTGCCCAACATGATAGTCACCGCGCCCAAGGACGAGGTGGAACTGCGTGACCTTCTCTACACCGCGTTCCGCCAGGACAAGGCCCCGTTCTGCATCCGCTACCCGCGCGGCGGCGGAGTGGGGGTGATCCGCTCCCAACGCTTCCGCGAGCTGGAGATCGGCTCGTGGGAGATGCTGGAGCAGGGGCGGGACGTGGCCCTGCTGGCAGTGGGGACTATGGTCCACCCGGCGCTCTGGGCCCGCAAGCTGCTCGCGCGCGACGGGATCAGCGCGGGCGTGTTCAACTGCCGCTTCGTCAAACCCCTCGACACACCCATGCTGGAGCATGTGCTCTCCAGCTACGAGACCGTGGTCACCCTGGAGGAGAACGTGCTGCGCGGCGGGTTCGGCTCGCAGGTGGCGCTCTACGCAGCCGGCCGCAACGAGCCGTCGGGACGGGTCCTGCACATGGGCGTTCCGGACGAGTTCCTCAAAGTGGGCAAGCGCAATGTGCTGCTCGAACGGCTGGGACTTTGCCCGGCCGGAATTCAGGCTTTCGTCAAACAGGCCCTGGGTGCGCGGATCGATGAACATAGCGTTAAAAGCTAACCTCCACAATCCGGACATAGCAACACTGCTGGCCCTCTGCCTGGACCTGCTCGCCCAGCGCGGGGTCAGGCCCTGGGTGCATGCCGACCTGCTGGCGTTCGTGCAGGACCATTCCCGGGTGGAGCTTATCCAGGGCGATGGCATCCCGGAGGGGACCGACCTGATGCTGGCCCTGGGCGGCGACGGCACCGTGCTGGGCGCGGCCCGCTGCGTGGGGGTCAGCCAGGTGCCCATCTTCGCCGTGAACCTCGGCAATTTCGGTTTCCTCACCACCTGTGCTTTCAACGAGCTGGCCGCCTGCCTGGACCGTATCCTGGCCCTGGATTTCGAGGTCGAGGAGCGCATGGTGCTAAAGGCCCGGGTGGCGCATGCGGACGGCAGCGAGCAGTGCTATCACGCGCTGAACGATTTTGTCCTGCACAAGGGTGGACGGACCCGGCCGATAGTGCTCAACATCCAGGCCGGCGGCGACCAGGTGGGCTTTTTCCCGGCCGACGGCGTGATAGTCTCCACGCCCACCGGCTCCACGGCCTATTCTCTTTCGGCCGGCGGGCCGATCCTGTTCCCCACCATGGACGCCGTGGCCATCACCCCGATCTGTCCGCACTCTCTGGCGGTGCGGCCCCTGGTCGTCCCCTCAGATATCCCGCTCACCCTGACCGAGATGTCCGCGCACCAGGAGGTGCTGCTGACCGTGGACGGGCAGATGAGCAGCCGGATCATCGAGGAGGACGAGATCCATGTCAGCCGGGCCGCCCATGTCACCCGGATGGTCAAGCCCTTCGAGGGCACTTTCTTCTCCCGTCTGCGCGGCAAGCTGAAATGGGGCGAGCGGGAAAGGACCTGACTGTCTATGTTCCAGGCTCTCCGACTGACCGATTATGTGCTGTTCGACCGGCTGGACCTCGAGTTCGGCCCGGGGTTGAATGTCATCTCCGGTGAGACCGGTGCGGGCAAATCGATCCTGCTGGGCGCGCTGGGCCTTCTGCTGGGCGGCGAGGCCGCCGCGGAGCTGGTGCGTTCCGGGGCCGAGCGCGCCGTGGCCGAGGCCCTTTTCAGCCTGGACCGCGATGCCCGCAGCCGTTTGGCCGAGGCCGTGTTCGGCGGGGAGGACCCCGGCGAGGAGCTGGTGCTTCGGCGCGAGATAACCTCCTCCGGCCGCAGCCGCTCGTATGTGAACGGGGCGATGGCGAACCTCCAGCTTCTGCGCTCCCTGGGCGAGGAACTGGTGCAGATACACGGCCAGGCGGACAACCGTCTTCTGGTTCGTCCCGCGCAGCAGCTCGAGCTGCTGGACGCTTTCGGTGCTCTGGGAGACCGTCGCTCCACGTTCGCGGCCCTTCTGGCCCGCAGCCGTCAGGCCGAGCGCCGTCTGGAAAGCCTCGAAAAGGCCCTGGCCGCGTTCAACAGCGAGCAGGAGCTGCTGCGTTTCCAGCTCCAGGAAATCGACTCCACCGCCCCGCGGGC
>JAJFUG010000103.1 GCA_021372515.1 bacterium | reverse complement strand
TCCTGGCACATCACCCGGAAACAGAACGCCTGTTTCTCCCGGTGCACCTGATCGAGCAGGGTGTCGATCATCCCGAAACGGATCTGGCCCTCTTCCGGCTCGATCTCGTTCCAGTACCAGCGGTAGTAGGCGTTGGCGCAGCGCGGGTAGCGCGGGTTCCAGCGCTGCATATCGGAATCGGTGGTGTTGGGCGAGGTGAACCCAACTCCTGGATTGAGCAGAAACTCATCGCTTTCCACCGGGTTCACCACCGCCTCAAGTGGGGTCAGCCGGCCCAGGAGCATGTTCCTGAGCAGCGCGGTGACATCGGCCAGGGAATAGCCCCCGTCCCCGTTGTAGTCGGCGCGCGGGTCGGCCGGGTTCTCGCGGCCCAGCAGGACCAGGCTCAGCACGTCCAGCACACCCACGCTGCCGTCCGCGTTGAAATCCTCCTCGTACACTGTCCCCGGCTGGTCCCCGGTCTGCGACAGGGCCTGCAGCACTCCCAGGCTCAGCAGGCAAAACAGCCCGCCCAGCACCAGGATGTGCGGATAGGGCCTGAAACGCTTGATGCCTTTGCTCATCACTGTTCTCCCTCGATTCAATTTCCCGATTTCGGGGCTCGGGCAAGGCTCTCCGACTGGATCGTTTTCGGATGAATTGCATTAAAATGGAGGCTTCTCCCGCAAAATACAACGCTTCAGATAATTCATTATCGGTTCCCAATCCAAAAAGTGCGACCTGCCCCCTGGAGCGATCCGGTATCCCGGAGCGCGCCGCGGAGGGCAGGCCGCACTCGTCACACTGGCTCAGGGCCGCAAGGCCGGGCTCAGAAGCCGAAAGACACGGTGAAGAAATTATCCGAGCTAAGGCGGCCCTTGTTGCGATAGGCGTAGCTGAAATTGATCGTCCGGCTGCCCAGGGTCCGGCTGACTCCGCCGCCGAAACTCAACCCGCGCAGGCTGCCGTCATCGTGGCCCAGGTACTCGTAGCCGAAATCGTCCATGGAGTTCGAATACTCATCCGACTGGGCCAGGAAACCCATGCGCAGCGCCCCGGAGGTGAAAGGCGTGAAACCGTACTTGATCTCGGTGCCCACGCTGTAGCTCATCGGGGCGTTGCTGTTGCGCTGCATCTCGCCCGAGACCAGCCAGTTGGCCTTTTCGGACTCGAACACGTTGTATGCCAGGGCCAGCTTGACCACCGTGGGCAGACGGTAGGTGTGGGTCTGGATGGTCATCCAGCGGGTGGCGCGCCGTGGCAGGGCGTTCACGTCCGAGGAATAGTCCGCGTAGCCGGTGGGGAAATTGCCCGAGGCATCCTGCGGACCGACCTCATACAGAAGGTTCGGGCCGGTCATGTGGATGTTCGTCCCCAGGTTCTGGATCGCGAATGAAAAACGGATATCGTGGTCCATGAACTCGGTGTGGTAAATACCGCCGGCGTCGAGGGCGAAAGCGTTGCCGCTGATGTTCGAGAACACGTCCTGGTGCACGTATTTCACGTTGATGCCGCCCACGAAACGGTCCGAAAAATTGTAGGCCAGCGAGCCGCCCATCTGGAAATCGAAGGCGTTGAACGTACGCCCGGTCCCATCCGGCGAGCCGATCGTGGTGATCTCCATCTCCGGGATGTCCAGGTAGCCGAAGAAGCCGCCCAGGACGACGTTGCCGTCCGCGATGGGCACCGCCGCGGCGGCGTAGCTGTAGGTCAGGTCCAGGGTGTAGTCCACCACCGTGAGCATGACCTCCCGGTCCTGGATGAACCCCAGTCCGGCCGGGTTCCACCAGATCGCGGTGATATCGTCCGCCACAGCGGTGAAAGCGTTGCCCATGGCGATGCCGCGGGAGCCCACGGGAATCTCCAGGAACTCGGCCGCCCGCACTCCGACAAACGAGGCGCCGTCTGGGATGCCCTGGGTCTGGTATTTGTCCAGTCCGCTGTAGGCCTGGTTGGATACTCCCTGCCCGGACAGCGGGACACTCAGGAAAGACAGGAGTACGCCGAGAATCAGCAAGGCGCGCAGGGCCGTTTTTGTCAACATGTACTACCTCCTGTTATGCTGCGGGGAAAATGTGCCGAGGTTGCAAGCATCCCTTTCCCCGGGACTCAGTTCACGATGTAGAACTTGCCGGCGAAAGTCTTCCCCCGGGAGTCAGTCACGTGGAATATGTACAGCCCGCTGGCCACGGTCTGCCCGAAGCGGTTCCGGAGGTTCCAGGGCTCGTTTCCGCCGTGGTTGTCGTAGCCGCTTAGAACGGCAGGGTTGCCCTTGGAGTCCAGACGGTCGTAGTCGGTGTAGTTGCCCCAGCCGTGGCGGTTGGCGCCGATATGGTTGAGCACGTTGACCAGGTGTCCGCCCATCGAATAGATACGGATCGTGCAGCGGTCGGGCAGGTTGACGAAATCGATCCGGCGGCTGTCGGGCGACAGGTCCAGGAACGAGGAGGCCAGGTACGGGTTCGGCACCACCTTGATCTTGCCCAGGTCGGCATCCTCGGCGTTCAGGGTCGAGGGCTTGATCTTGATCTCCCACTTGTCGCCGATGTGCGCCATGTCCGGTATCTGGGTGAACTCGGTGTTGTCGCCGTTCCAGTAGCCGTAGGCGTTGTCGATGCTGAACGTGGCGCCCGCGGCCGGCATCGTGATGCCGTCGCCCATGTCCTTGTGGAAGACCCAGAGGATGCCGTTGACGAACAGGCCGAACTTGTCGCTGTTGCCGGCCGGCATCGTGGCGGCCATCTTCGCCGTGCGCTGGGCCTTGGGCAGATGGTTGACAAAGGCTTCATCATAGTAGACGCCGCGGGAGCCGCCGGCGCCCATGTCTCCGCCGTAGCCTTCCTTGGTCTGGAAACCCCAGCCCCATTCATCCGGGTAATCCACATGGGTGAGGTCGACGTTGCGGGTCAGGTCTTTCACTTCGACCGTCAGGTTGCCGCCGCCGGCATCCTTCCAGGTCACCTGGTAACGGCCAGCCTTGGTGGTAAGCAGGTTGCTGGGGGCAGTGCCTGGGCTGACCGTCGGGCCGCACCAGCGGGCATCCAGCACCTCGACCGAGGCGCCGGAGTATCCGCCGACATCGGCGTGCAGATACACGCTGCCGTAGGATCCGGAGCGGTCCATGCCGTTAAAGGTGAACTCGATGGCGTAATTGACGCCGGAGGCATCCACCGCGCCCTGCATCGTGATCGAGGGTTGCGCGGCGGCGCCGCCGTCCAGCGGCTTTCCGGCGCTGGTGTAGCTGCCGTCGACCAGGGTCAGGACATTCTCCACATTCTGGCGCTGGCCGGCGCAGCCGTCGTCATAGGCGATCCGGTCGGCGGTGACCAGGTAGAGGGTCTTGGCCGTGGTGAGGCGCTCGTTGTTGACCGGAATGAAATTGACTGCCTTGAGCGGCAGCGGGACGAGCTGGAGCGGCGGGTCGCTCAGGCTCCCGTCCCCCGGGCCGTGGAGCACTACCGAGCCCGAGGCGTCGGGCGTGGAGCCATCCGCCGCGACAAAACCGACCTCACCGTCCAGATCCGCCAAGCGGAAATTGGCGGCGTCGCTGCGCGCCTCGACATTGTAAAGCCCGTTGCCCGGACGGTTCCAGACCTTGCCGCTGGTCAGCGCCGGAAGGCTGAATTCCGCGCCGGTGCCGGTGTCGTAATTCTTGTCGTACGGCACCAGGGCGTACCAGATCTTCATCCCGTTGTTCATCCGGTAGAACGGCGTGTCGGCCGTCTGCTTGTCGATATAGTAGAACTGGACATTGTCGGCGCTCAGGCTGCAATCCATGAGCATCTCGGAGTGCGAGTCGTTGGGGCCGACAAAGCTGCGGTACAGGCGGTAGCCCTCGAAATCGTACTGACGGTAGACATGGTTGGGGTCGAGCTCGGGGTGTTGCTGCAGGAACCCGTAGTAGGCATCCGGCGTGTTGACATTCACGTCGTTCCAGGTGATAGTCACCTGCTTGTCACCCGGGATGATCGTCAGGGGCGGCGGCGAGGGAGTCTCGGGCAGGACGTATCCGCCCTCGTAAACCATACCGGCTACATTGACATAATCATCGACTCTGGAAAGCTGGGTCTGGACAGTCGGATCGTCGATGTTGGCATACTCGAGTCTCGGCCAGACGAAGGGGTCGGACACCGCCGGGACGAACATCAGCACGTTGTCCAGACTGAACGAATCGCGCGGCGCCACGTCGTGGAAATCACTGTACCAGGCCTGCACGAAACCGCAGTTTCCTCTACCCCATATCCACTTGTCGTAGCGGGAATCGCCCTCCTGCGGCACTCCGGGCCAGCCGTAGCATGGACCGCCGTACCAGGGATTCACGTTGTTGTAATACGATACGTAGGTTTCGGTGGGATAATTTGGGTCCAACCGGCCCAGGCCGAAACGGTAGACATCCCCGTCCTTGCCGTCGGTTATCATCGGGTCCAGTGGGGAGAAACCCAGCTCCGTGTCCCAGTAGTTCTGGTTGGTGTTGCTGATCCTGAGCTGCTCACCCCTCAGAGTGGGAAGCCTAAGCAGATGCGAAGCCAGAATGACGGGATAACCGGAGTAAGAGCTTTTTACGCCATCCCCATCGGCTATCGCAAAGGTCTGCTTGGGGTAATAACGGTGAGCCCAGGCCCAATCACCCCAGGAATTACCGTTGGTCCCCACATAAGAAATGGCGAAAGTCATCTGCATGCTTTTCCAGGTCTGTCCGGTGGAGGCGGTCCCGGCGATTTTCGCCAGGAAAACATCGTCGTCGTTGTACTGGCAGTACTCGGACATATTCTGGAAAAAGACATGCATGTAGACCATGTTGTTCGATTCGGCGTAATTCAGGAAATAAAAGGCATACTCGATGGAAGCGCCCAGCCGGTTGTTGCCCCAGGTCTTGAAGGCGTTGCCGCGGAGCGAGACCACGGTCTCGGCCCCGTGCAGGATGGGAGCGCCGGACGCGGTGCGGCCCTCGCGGAACTCGACCGGCCAATCGGCCAGGTCCTCGGGGTCCAGGGAGGTCCAGATCCGGTTGACCGAAATGCGGCTGGCGGCATCCTCCATGTCCTCGCCCGCCGTGGCCATCTCCAGAATTTTGTCGCGGTATTCGAGGGACTGGCGCGAGGCGACCCACTCGTGCCCCCGGCTCTGGTTGGTCACCGTGTCTCCCGCCACCCCGTCACCGTCATAATCCGTGGCGACCGCGAGGCCCCAACTGTAGCGGCCGATCCGGTAGAAATTCCCGGAGCCGCGGGGGAACTGGTGGTCTCCGCCGCTCCCGTCGTATTCGCTCGATATCGCCGAGCCGACAATACTCTGGTTGAACGTTATGCCGACATTATTGCCCTGCGAGTTGTACTTCGATTTCATCTCCGCCCTGAGGGTGGCTGCCAAGCCCAGGAGCAGAGCTACGACGCAGAGTTTCAGTAACGGATATCTATCGTGCATAAGAAATCTCCTGCCGTAATTAGTTCACCAGTCATGTAAATCGCCGGCAGCCTGCCGGGAGTCAGAACGAAAATTCCACACCGCTGCGGATCTGACGGGCGCTGCCCCATTGGGTTTTGTCCATGATCTCATTCATCGCAGCGTTGGCAATCACTCCCTTGGCCTGTTCCTCCAGGCTCAGCACTCCGTCCTGGTTGTAGTCGTTCTTGAACCAGCCTTTCTGAAGGTTGTTCAGGCTCTCGCTCCAGACCATCTCCTCGCCGCCGTTGGGACGGTAATAGCTGCTCGTATAACCGTAACCGGAGGGATAGGGAGTGTGCAGCTTGTTGTTGAGCGCGTTGAACACTTCCACGAACACGTTGAAGCGCTTCTTGCCGGTCAGGGACAGGGACTTGCTCAGGCGCAGGTCCAGGTTGTAGTCCCAGCGGGTGCGGAAATAGTTCACGCCGCCGATGGGCCGGCCGTTGCGGCGGGTCAGCCAGGTGACATCATCCGCGTTGTTGCGGCTGGAGGTGCCGCCGCCGGAACGAACCAGGTCGAACGCCGGCGGGCCGCTCATCAGGGTGAGCACCGAGTAGATCCGGAAATCCTTCAGGATGTTGCCGGCCAGCGTTCCGCTCCTGAAATCCCTGGGGAACAGGTAGTTCAGGTTGAAAGTGGCCTTGTGGGTCACATCGCCGTCGATGGGACGGATTTCATCCGGCGGGCTGTACGCCTCACCCGTGGCCGGGTCGAGGAAAGAACCCCACTCGGAGGTGCTGCCGTACGAGCTGCCGGTGGTCCGTGAGAACTGAAGGGTATAGATTGCGTCGAAAGCGAAGTTGTTGGCGAACCGCTTGCGCAGGGTGAGGTCCATGCCCTTGATGTTGCCGTTGTCGCGGTTGGTATAGCCGGTGGTGTTGTAGCGGTAGTGCACGCCCTCGTGAGCGGCGTAAAAATCGCGGAAGAAAGTCTTGGTGGATACATCGCCCAGGATGTCGCGGTAGTAGGAGACCACGTCCAGAACGATGTTCTCGCCGATCAGGTAGCTCAGGCCGGCCTCGAAAGCGTCCGTGCGCGAGTACCCCAGACCGCCGGGGTTACTGCCGCTGAAGATATAGGCAAAGCTGGGCAACTGGGTGAACACGCCGTAAGAGAAACGGAGCTGGGCCTTGTCAGTCACCGGGAAACCCACGTCGAAACGCGGCGACCATTCATCGATCACCCTGGTCTTGAAAAAGTCGCCGTAATCGTCCCCGTTGCGGAAACCCCAGTTGTTGACCGGATTGAACCGGTCGTAACGGACGCCGTAATTGAGAACGAAATCGCCGAGGTCGGTCCGGTTCTGAAGGTAAAGGCCCATCACATTCGGCGAGTAATTGAACTCGTTGTCCAGGTTACGCTGCTGACTCATCGGGTTGGTCTGGTACTTGTTGTTCGAGAAATCCGAGAACTGGATCCCCATCTTGGCGCGATTCTGACGGTTGAGCTGGAAATCGAGGTCGGCTTTGTAGTTGTTCTGGAACTCCCGCGAGTAGAAATAGGACAGGTAATAGAAGGTCTCGGACGTTGCCAGCGCGAAAGGCGTATTGAAGTACCAAGTGGTCATCCAGCGCCCCGACGAACCGTCCGGATAGTACAGAAAGGCTTCCGCCGAGCCGTCCACCGGGAAATTCCGGCCCGGGAATGTCTCCACCTCGAAGGGGATGTCGTGCATGGACCAGCCGCCGAAAGTGGTGTGATCGGAGCGGAAATAGTTGTCCTTGAGGCTGGAGCTGTTGATATCCTGGGTCCGCATCCGGGTGAAGCGGAACTGAAGGCTGGCGTTGCGCTGAGAGCTCTGCAGGAAATCCCAGTCAAAGCCTGCCAGCAGGTTGGAGGTGCGGGTCCGGCGGGCATAGGCCATAGGGACGTAGCAGGTCCACAGACCGTCCGCATCCTTCCAGTCGCCGTTGGCGGTGGACCAGTCCCTGTGGGGTAATTCCTTTTCCGTGGCGATCCCGTTCATGAAATAACTTCCGTAACCCGCGTACTGAGAAGGGAAACTGTTCTGGATACGCGAGAAATTGTACGACCCCAGGAGCTTTACTCCCTTGATCGGGTAGTAGGTGAGCTTGCTCGAGGTCAGGGTTCGGTCACCCCAGTTGTCCGACACGCGCACTGGGTTGCCCGGAGTGAACAGCGAGGCGTTGCCGCCGGTCTTGGAGGCATAGAATTCCGTTCCGCGCTTCAGCATGTCGAGGGTGTACGCCGGCTCCTGACTGCCGAGTATCGGGTCGTTGCGCACCGACTCGTTCAGGATGTCCACGAAACGCTGGTTCACCCCGCGGAAACCCTCATCGGCGTGGGTCGGATTACGGTCGGCCTGGCCCTGGATCTCGCCGGAGCCCTGTATGTAAAGGTTCTTGACACCGGGAATCGGCCCGCCCAGGCTGGCGGTGAGCTGGTTGTAGCCGTAATCGGCGGTGCGGGGGTTGACCTCATCCGTGGTGAAACGCGTGTTGCCGACCCAGTCCGCGCCACCCTCCTTGGTCACGACATTGATGATGCCGGACTGGGCGTTGCCGTACTCGGCCTGGAAACCGCCGGTGATGATATCCACCTGCTCCACGGCCTGGGTCGAAATATCCAGCGGGCTGACATCCTCGCTCAGAGCGGCGAACTCCTGGTTCCAGGCCCAGCCCAGGCCCTCCTTGAACGGGTCGGCGGTATAGTTGCGCACCGCGACGCCGTCCACCACCATCACCTCGTTCCCCAGGCGGCCGCCGCGGATGCGCATGCCGCGGGCCATGGCCCCCGGTCCGCCGGTCTGCACGCCGGCCTCGAGCAGCATCAGCTGGTCCAGGCTGCTGGTCGGGGTCTCGGAGATACTCGCGGCGGTAATACGCTGTTTGGAGACTGTGTTATCCCTGGGCACCAGCACCTCGGATTCGCCCTCGATGGTGATCCCGCCAAGCTCCACCACACTGGAGCTGAGAGTGGCGTTCACGGTCACGGTCTGGCCGGCCAGGATAAGCTGGTTGGAAATAGTGGTTTTCTGGTAGCCGGTGTAGGTAAATGTGATCGAGCGCCGTCCGGGCGGGATGTTCAGGATGAAATAGTAACCGTCGGCGTTGGTCACGTTCCCCAGCCGGGTGCCCTCGATCATCACCTGTGCCCCGGCCAGCGGCTGGCCGGTTTCCTTGTCCCTGACCACACCCTCGACCTTCGAGGTGTTGAGCTGGGCCAGGGCGCTCACGCACATAACCAGCAGGACTGCAAGCGTGGCAAGAGCAAGTCTGCTTCCTGATTTCAACATAAATCGCCCTCCAGAGAAGAACCTGTCACTGCGGTTGGTTCTTCAGTTTGAGAGTTACCGGTTGATGCAACGAACCTTTCAGCTCTGAAACCGGTTAACCAGGTATGGAATAGGCCGCCTCCTTTCGGGTGAGAGTATCCACCGGGCCTGGCCCGGAGCCGGAAATGCCCCGGCTTCCCCCGGGCCCAGGCCGGTGGACTCCGCCCTGACAGTCCCGCTAACCGTCAGGGTGAGGAGTGCGATTATGTTGCAGCAGTTACGATTGGGCTACGGAAGCACCCTCCCGCTGGGAGGACTCCGGGTGCCCCGCCCGGGCCGTGCTCAGTCCAGACGGGCGTACTCCTGACGGTAGACCGACAGGAGCATCTGTTCGAAATCCAGGGGCTTGAGATAGAAACCCGCCGCCCCGCGCGCCAGGCAATCCTCCCGGACACGCTGGTCCGGGTTGGCGCAGATAAGGTAGACCGGAAGCGCGGGATGGCGCTCCCGGACCCGGCTCAGCACCTCCAGGCCGGACAGCTTGGCCATGCCGCAACCGGCGATGACCAGCTCGAAAGAGAAAGAGTCCAGGATCTCGAGCGCGGCCAGCGGGTCGTTGGTCACCATGACCTCCAGGCCCAGCAGGGAGAGCGAATCGCTGACCTTGCGCGCGAAAGCCAGATCGTCATCCACGATCAGGATCGTTTCCCGGCTTTTTTTCACGGGCATGAATCAGTTTTCCTGTTCTGTCACTTTTTCTGTCGCGGGAGGTTGATTGCGCTATTGACAAAAACCGAACCAGAAAAAGCGCGCATGGGTTCCTGTATTGCTGGCAGGAGTTTAGGGAATCGGCGGAGTTGGAAATGACGCTTTAGGGGGGGAGCAATACTCACTACCGGTGCAGATTGACCCGGGTCAATCTGCACTATGCGGGGAATTTTTAGAGGCTGGAAAGGGGATTAAAAAGAGTCAGGGACGGACAGTCTTCTCAGCTTGCGGCGGAGCGAACTGGGGGTGATCCCGAGAAAGGCCGAGGCCTGTGATTTGTTGCCCTTGAACTTGGCCAGCACTTCCCTGAGCACCTGCGCCTCCACCTGGTCGATGTCCAGATGCGAGCCGGAGAGCGGGATCACCAAATCTCCATCGCCGGCGGCCTCGGCCACCGCGGCGCCGGCCCTCTGGCCCGAGCGGTCGAAAGCCAGGTGCTCCGGTTCCAGGCGGGGCCCATCGTACAGAAGCACCGCCCGCTCGATGACATTTTTGAGCTCGCGCACGTTGCCCGGCCAGGCGTAGCCGAGCAGCAGCTTTTCGGTCCGTTCGCTCAGGTCGCGGAACTCGCGCTTGCGGGCGGTGGCGGACCGGGCCAGGAACATCCGGGCCAGGGGCAGTATTTCCTCCGGCCGCTCCCGGAGGGGCGGAATGGTGATCTTGCCGATATTCAGCCGGTAGAACAGGTCCTCCCGGAACTGCCCCTGCCCGACCAGGGACGCCAGGTTCTGGTTGGTGGCGCAGATCACCTTGGCCCTGAGTTCGACCCGGCGCAGGCCGCCCACCCGGTAGAAAGTCCGTTCCTGAAGCACCCGCAGCAGCTTGGGTTGCATCTCCATGGGCAGGTCGCCGATCTCGTCCAGGAAGACCGTGCCGACTCCGGAGAACTCGAACTTGCCGAGCTGGCCGGCCTTGCGTGCCCCGGTGAACGCGCCGCTCTCGTAGCCGAACAGCTCGCTCTCGAACAGTCCGGCTGAGATGGCCGGGCAGTTGATCGCCACGAACGGCGCGTCCGAAACGTTGCCCTCGTGGTGGATGATCCGGGCGATGATCTCCTTGCCCGTGCCGGTCTCACCCTCGATCAGCACCGGCATCGTGCGGTCCTGGCCGTAGCGCCGCGCCAGGGTGAGCAACTCTTTCATACGCTCCGAGAACACGCCGATCTGGCCCAGCCCGGCCACCTCGCACAGGCTGGCCTGCCTCAGGTAATCCGTGGTCTGGCGCACGACCTCGGCCACTTTCTCGTCGAAATGCTCGGTCAGGACCCGGTTTTCCCGCAGCAGGGCCTGGTGCTCGGCCACCCGGCCGATCACCGCCACCAGTTCCTCGATCTCGATCGGTTTCTGCAGGTAGTCGTAGGCCCCGGCGCGCAGGGCCGCGATGGCCGTGGACATGTCGCCGTGGGCCGTTATCAGCACCACGTCGGTCCGGCCGCCCTCGGGCAGGTCCTTGATCCGGCGCAGCAGCTCGATCCCATCCAGCCCGGGCATACGGATGTCGGTGAGCACCATGGGGAAAGCCCGTTCACAGTAACATTCCAGGGCCCGGGCCCCGTCATCGCACTGCACTATCCGGTGGCCTAACAGGCGTTCGATATGCTCGGCCACCACCTCGCGTCCCTGCGGCTCGTCATCCACATACAGTATATCCATGGCTCATCCTCGGGCAGGGGCCGGTTCCAGACAGGGGAATTCCATGACGAAACGCACGCCGCAGTCGGGAAGGTTCTCGGCCCGGATGCGCCCGCCGAACTCCTCGACGAAGCGCTTGACTATGGCCAGACCCAGCCCCATCCCCAGCTCCGGGGCTTTGGTGGAGTAGAAGGGGTCGAAAATCCGGCCGATATCGGCCTCCGGAATGCCGGGCCCGTTGTCGCTGATTTCCAGACGGGCTGACTTGTCGCTGCCCGCTATCAGAATTGTTATTTTGCGCTCCCGGTCCGTGATGTTGTCCAGGGCGTGGACAGAGTTGATCAGGATATTCAGCACGATCTGTTCCAGGTTCATCCGGTTGGCCGAGATGGAGCGTCCGGCGCCCTGCTCCAGTAGTTCCAGAGTGACACTGTGCGAGGCCAGCTTTTTCTGGATGAGCGGAAGTGCGCCGCGCACCACGGCGTTGAGTTCGAGGGGCTCGCAATTGGTTTCGTAGCGGGAGACCCAGTAGGAGCGCATCTGCTGCACGATCTCGGAAATCCTTTTCACGTTCTCGGAGATGTTCAGCAGCCAGCGGTGGTATCTCTCCGGCAGGCTGTCCCGGTCCTTGCGGCTCCAGAACAGGATTATGTCCGCGATCACCTTGATGTTGTTCAGGGGCTGGTTGATCTCGTGGGTGATCCCGGCCGAGATGACCCCGATCGAGGCCACGCGGCTGGCCTGCTCGATGGTCTGCAGGGCCTCGGCGTGCTTATTTTCCGCGGCCAGGCTGGCCATCTGGTAGCGGTGGCGCTCCCAGATCGTGGCCAGCATCCCGGTGATGGCCTCAAAGAGCTTCCTTTCATCCTCGCTCCAGAAATAGCGGCTGTTCTGGCAGAAACAGATACAGCCCAGCACCCGCTCATCGGTCCGGACCGGCAGGACATAGGCGGCCTCTATCCCCTCGCGCTGGAAGAAACCCCGGTCGCCCCGTTTTAGTTCCTCCAGGCCGGTAAAGGCATAGGACTGTCCCTGGTCGAGCCTGTCCCGGAGACTTTTCAGAATCGTCTTCGAGCGGTTCCGGATACTGGAGCGCGGACCGGAGCCGCTGTCGGTGCTCCAGGCCCCGATATTACGGTACTCTCCCCCGGCCTCGCGCTCGAACAGCTTTACCGCCACGACCTCGATCCCCTCGCCGATCAGCGCCAGCAGGGGGTCCACGTTCTCGTGGAAACCCTCCCCGGAATTGAACAGCGAGGCGATGTTGGCCAGCAGGCGCTCGTGGCGCAGCGAGCGCAGCAGACGGATGTTGGTCCGCTGCAGGGCGTCCGTGCGCTCACCGACCAGACGCTCCAGGGTGAAATGACGGTGCAGGGCGTAGCCCAGCAGCACCAGGATGACACAGCCCGAGATCGACATTATCACCAGGAACCCGGTTTCCCGGTACCAGGGCAGCAGGACCGTGAAATCGAAATGCGCCGGGTAGGGGTCGCTGTTGAAATTGACATCCATCGCCCGGACCTCGAAAGAGTGACGCCCGTACGACAGACCGCTCAGCCAGGCCAGGCGGTTGGTCTGGTAGGGCGACCACTCTCCGCTGTCCAGCCGCCAGGAGAAAAACAGCCGCTCCGGCTGGGTGAAATTCCACTTGTCCACGGCCGAAAACACCAGGCGGGCCTGTCCGGAGGGCGGCACCTCGGCCAGGTTGTCCCCCGGCTGGATCAGGGTCTCGGGCGGGTCGGCGTCCGCCTCGGGATGGAAACAGCTCACCCCTTGTGTAGTGGCGGCCCAAACCGTGCCCCGGCTGTCCTCGATCACAAAGTTGGCGGAGGTGCTGGGCAGCCCGTCCGCCTCGGTGTAAGTGACCCAGACCCCGTCGTGGAACCGGTGCACCCCGGTGGTCGAGGCGACCCAGCGGCTGCCGCCGGCGCGCCCGCCTATGGAGTAGACATTGTCCAGGCCCCAGTCGCGCACGAGCGACCAGCGGTGGCCGTCGTACTCGTAGATTTCGTTCCTTCCCCCGGCCCAGAGCGTCCCGTCCTCGAACTCGTGCAGGCAGAACACCCCGCCCTGGCCGGTGTAGCCCTCTTCCGGTCCGATATGCCGGAGCTTGCCGTCCTTGAACAGGCTGAGTCCCCGGCCGCGAAAGACAGAGCTGATCCAGAGGTTGCCGTTCGAGGTTTCGAGGATGGAGGTGATCTCAGAAAGCGTCTGCGTCTCGAAAACCGTTTTCAGTTCCCGGCCGTCGTAAAGCTTCACGCTTATGGCGCCGGGATCGCTGTCGCTGCCGGTGGTCAGCCAGACTTTGTCATCCCGGCCGGGAGCGGCCAGAGAATAGAATTTCATCCCCTTTGCCCCGTCGGGATAATCCAGGGAGGTGATCTTTTCGAGTCCCGACGGCCGGATCAGGTAGCAACCGGTCCCGGCGGCGTAAAAAACTCCGATCCGCCCGCCGCTGACCGAGAAAAAGCTCATGCCCATGTGGTCCCAGATGCGGATGTTCGCAGGCATCTCGTAACTTTGCCAGTGCGTGGAGTCGCGCACCAGGATCGACCGCTCGACGGCCAGCCAGATCCGTCCCCGGCTGTCTTCGTATAGTTTATGACACCAGTTCAGCCCCTCGGCGGGGAACCCGGCCGGCGAACGCCAGAGCGGTGGGGTATGACGGGCCAGGCCGCGGCTGGTGGCCAGCCAGAACACGCCGTTGTCCTCCTGGGCCAGTTCGTTGAATATCTCTCCCGACAGCACGCCCGTATCCTGCCTGGACTCACCCTTCCCCGGCTTGATCCAGTACAGGGTGCCTTCCTCCTTGATCACCCAGTAGCTGTCATCCAGGCCTGGCCAGCCGCGCAGCACCGAGCCAGTGTGCCCGGTCTTGACCTGCCAGCGCCCGTGGTCATATACGAGCAGGTCCCTCCGGCGGCTGCGGTTGTCCTCTGCCACCAGGAACAGCTCCCCCTGTCGGCCCTCCACCGGAGACTTGAAAAAGACGTACCACGGCCACGGAGGCTTGAACTCGCGCCAGGAGGCGCTGTCCGCACCAGCGGCGCGCCGGAACAGGGACACGCCTCTCTCGCCGGTGATCCACATCCCGCCGTCACGGGCGCCGGCCAGATCGATGAAATCGCCCAGCCCGGTCCGTTCGGCCAGGACCGTTTGCTCCTTCCGGCCCCGGGCGGCGTCGAAAAGAAGCAGACATTTTTTGTACAGGCAAAAGACGCGGTCTTTTTCCACCGGCAGGAAAGGCACGATTCTGATGGGCTGGCCGAACACGTCCAGGGAGTCTTCTATCTCGATCCCGAGGTTAACCCACTGACCGTCACGGAAAAGCTGGAGACCTTTCTCGCTCATGGCCCAGATCTGTCCCTGCGGACTTTCCCGAATCTTGCTGATCTGACCGGGAGAGGGGATCCTGGAGAGGAGACGGCCCTCCGCGTCCGGCCAGCCGTCCAGCCAACTGGCGGTGCGGGTGGAGCCGTGTGCGACCCAGATGCGGTTGCCAGGCCCCACGCTGACATGGCTGGTCCAGGATTCCTCGGCCCCCTGGGGCGCCTGGAAAAACCGCCACTGCGCCGGATCGCCGGCCCAGACCCGCAAGCCGGGAAACAGGAAAGCGAAGAGAAACAGCAGGATGGTCTGCCGCCGGCCTGGCGATGGGTTGTTCCTCAAGCGGTACATGGCATGTCCCGGGCAGTCGCAGGTTCAGGCGAAAGGACCGATATCAGGACAGGAAAAGCAATAATCGCGCCACTTTACACCGGACTGGAAACAGGGTCGTTCGAGCGGAGGGTGCGTGACAAGCGGAAGCGGTAAACGGTCTGTCCTCCGATCGAGACGGAAATCCAGCACTAACCGGATCAAGAGAACTATGTTGTTTCCGATGCCAAGGAATACACAGAGCGCTATTTTTATGCAACTGTTTTTTATTACAGGGTCGAATGCGGATTTCACCACACGGGGAGGCGGAGGGGCCGGAGGAATCCGCGCCGTCGGAAACAAGGCGCGGCGGAGGGGCCCCAGGCGTGTTGCGGCCCGGCCAGCAGCGGCCGGGCCGTCGTTTGTGACTCTGCGTACCGGACTGATTATCCTGTTCCCGATTCTATTTCTTGCGATGGATAAAGATCGAGGACAGGAACGGGTTGTTGTCCATGAAAGCCTTGATCCGGGCGATATCCTCCACCTTGAGCTCCACGTCCCGGGACAGGAGCAGGGTGCCGCCGGTGGTGATCACGTCCCGTGAAAGGACCATACCGGAGCGCAGGTCGTTCAGGCGCACCTCGATCTCATCCGCGCCCAGACTTTGCCACTGATCCTCGGTCAGGCATTCCTCCATCATGGAAACCACCTGCGGATCGTAGAACGCCGGGCTGCGGTCCTTAAGGTGCTGCAGTGCGTTCAGCGGCTCCACCGCCTTGTCGTTCTCCCGAAGGTTGAGCTGCGTATCGTACACGTCCACCGCGGTGATGATCCTGGAGCCCAGAGGGATACGGTCGCCCTTGAGGTGCTCGGGATAGCCCTGGCCGTTGAACAGCTCGTGCATGTGGCGGACATACAGCGCCGCCGGGGCCAGGTTGGGCATCATGCTGATCACGGCCTCGCCGCGCAGGGAATCGGAATCCAGCAGTTCTTTCTCCTGGGTGGCCAGGGCGCTGCGCGGCTTGGCCAGAAGGCTGGCGCTGAGCCCCACCGTGCCGATGCCGTGCAGCATGGCGGCCGCCTCGAGCTGAAGCAACTCGGGGTTGCTCATCCCCAGGCGGCGTCCGATCTCGCGGCTGAAAGCCGCCACCCGCTTGGCATGCTTGCCCACCACCTCGCAGTTCATCTCGGTCAGCTCGGCCAGCATCCGGATCGAGGCCAGAAGGCTGCTTTCGAGCTGACGGTTCAGCGTGGAGACCTCGCGCGTGCGCTCCTCGACTTTGGTTTCAAGCTCCACGGCCAGGGACTGAAGCTCCTTGTTCAGATCGTTGGTTATGTTTTCGAGTTCTTTCTTCTCCTGCACCAGACGGTACTGGGCCACGGCCTGACGGACCGCGACGCGCAACTCGATCTCGTTCCAGGGCTTCAGCAGGTAGCGGCTGACCGCCCCCTTGTTGATCGCCTCGATACTGGACTGGGCATCCGCGTAGCCGGTAAGGATGATACGTACGGTTTCCGGGCTGGTCTTGCAGGCCATTTTCATCAGCTGCGTGCCTGTCATGCCCGGCATGCGGTGGTCCGACACCAGCACGGCGTATTCGTTGAGCGAAAGCAGCCTCAACGCCTCCTCGGGCGAGGTGGTGTCGTGCACGTCGAGGTTCTCCTTGCGCAGAAGGCGGCGCAGGGAGCTGAGTATGTTCTCCTCGTCATCCACAAGCAGTATCTTGTACTGCTGGCCCTGACCGCCCGGCTTTTGCAAGCTCATTTTCCCGTCTGTCATGACAGGTTGAAGTTCAGACATTTTTCTCTCGCGGATCGATTGTAGACAGTATACTGACAAGCCACGCTTTCAGATCGGCCAGCGGAATGTCTCCGCTTGCGCTGTCGAGGTTTTCCCGGCGCCACAGCCCGAAATCCAGGATTGGGGTGCGCCGCATTACCAGCATTTTCATCTGAGCGCCCGTAATGCTCTCATCCGCCAGCACGGCCATCAGGTCGGGATCCTGCTCCACCATCTGATCGGAGTCTCGCAGGGTGTAACCCATGTTTATCAGCGCAAGAGCGACCACCTCCCGCTGAGCTACATCGCCAATCAGGACCGCGACAGCGGGTGGTTTCACCGACTCCGGCTGGTCTTTCAATTTCTTGGCCACCTCGAAAAAGACTTCCACCTTTTTGATTTCCTCCGGCAGTTGCAGGGCAATCTGGCGCAGGAATTCACAAGAGATAAATCCGCTCCCGATCGCTTTCCCTATCGATTCCATCTCGAGCATGTCTCCGCCGAGATCGCCCATCCCGATTATTTTGGTCAGGTCATTGGCGATCTTGATCACCATGAGCGGAATGTACTCTTTTTCGGACAACTCCGTTTCATCCAGCGGATCGTGATGCCGGGCCACGAGGTTGGTCAGCTTTTCCGGAATTTTCCAGAACTGGCAGAGCAGACTGCCGAGCTGAGCATGATCAACGCCGAACATATTTTTCTCGAGCTGGCAGAGGATGCTTCTCTTATAGGGACCGCCAGCGAGAAGCTGAGTGTATTCACTCTCGAAATGCCTGACCAGCAGAAGTTTGCCGATATCGTGCATCAGACCGGCGACAAACATTTCATCCGGGTCGGCCAGCTTGAAACGGGCCGCCGTGAGCCGGGCGGCGCTGGCCACTCCCAGCGAATGCGCCCAGACTCTCTCGACAGACTGTGTCGGAGCCGCCTGCTTGAAATGGCTGAAAATAGCCACTCCCAGCGCCAGATTGCGCAGACCCTGGAACCCCAGGATGGTTATCGCTTGCGGCACCGTGCTTATCCGGTGCGAAAGGCCGAAAAAGGAAGAGTTGGTGATACGCAGTATCCGCGCGGTCAGGGTCGGGTCGTTCGACATCACCCGCGCAATGTCGTTGGCGTTCGCCTTGGGGTCCTGCAGCAGGCTCAACAGTTTCTGCACTGCGGCTGGCAGCGGTTGTATCGTGTTGAGCGCACTGATTATCTTTTCTTTTTTTTTCTCAGGCATCGTAATCCTCAAAGGAAAGGATGCAGCCCACTGTTGCTTCCTCGGTTTTCAAGGGTCTGGATCTGAAACAAGTTTTCAGTCCGTTCCACTCCACGATCATGGATCCGCCAGTCTCGCTATGGCACAGACAGACTTTAAGCTTTTCGATGATTTCAGCGGGCAGGAATTCATCGATCTCGACCCCCGGTGCAATGCTCGCCTGACGGCTGGCGCCATATTCGACCGCCGCCCGGTTCACCAGCACGACCATCCCCTCGCGGCTGATCCCAACGACCGGCAGCGGTATGATCTCCATTATTTCCTGCGACAGGGCCAGAAGGTGCGTGCGCTGGGCGATTTTCTCCTCGAGCAGACTGTTCAGTCTCTTGAGTTCCAGGTTGTTCGCCTCAATCTGTTCCAGAAGGCTGGAACGCTGCTTCAGAAGGTTATAATGGTCCAGGGCCTGCCGGATCGTGATTCTCAGTTCCTCGTCGTTCCAGGGTTTCGACAGGAAACGGTAGATTTCGCCCTTGTTGATCGCCTCGACCATCACGCTCAGGTCGGCATAGCCGGACAAGATGACCCTGACCGTATCGGGATGCATGGCTTTGACTTTCTGCAGGAACTGCACTCCGGTCAGCCCCGGCATGCGCTGGTCCGAGACCACCACCTGGACCGTGGTCTGCTTGAGCAGCTCGATGCCCTCCTCCGCGCTGGAGGCGGTCAGCAGGGTGTATTCCTCCTTGCGGAGCAGGCGCTTGAGTGCACTGAGTATGGAAACCTCGTCGTCCACGCACAGGACCCGGTTTTCCACGGTGCTCATGATTCAGCCTCACATATCGGCAACGTGATTGTAAAAGAAGTGCCACGGCCGGGTTGGCTCTCGACCTCTATCGTACCGTTGTGTTTCTTAATTATACCGTAAGAAATTGAAAGACCCAAGCCCGTGCCCTTACCCACAGGTTTGGTGGTGAAGAACGGGTCGAACAGCCGCGAAAGGTTCTCCTTGGGTATGCCAGAGCCTGTGTCGGAGATACGGATGTTTATCCCGGAATCCCGGTTTTCGGTCTCGATCGTGATCGTTCCCTTCCCCTGAATGGACTGGGCCGCATTGACCAGCAGGTTCATGAATACCTGGTTGAGCTGACCCGGATAGCAGCGGATCAGGGGCAGGGGCTGGAGTTTCTTCACCACTTTGGCCTTGTATTTCACCTCGTTCCAGACCACCTTGAGCGTAGCCTCGATGCCCTCGTTGATATCGGCTTCTTTCTGCTCGGATTCATCCAGGCGGGCGAAGCTTTTCAGGTTCTGCACGATTTCCTTGACCCGCTGCGCTCCGTCGCTGGACTCGGCGATCAGGGCGTCCATATCCTCCAGGATATAAGCCAGGTCCTCCTCCCGCTCGACCGACTCGAGTTCGGCCACCAAGGTGGACACCTCAGAATCGGTTATGCACTTTCCCTGCTTGACCGCCTCCTGCAGGCTGTTGAAGTTGCGGAGAAGGTTTTTCAGGGTGGAGGAGTACTCGCCCAGGGTGCCGAGGTTGCTCTTGATGAACCCGACCGGGTTGTTGATCTCGTGCGCCACTCCGGCGGCCAGTTGCCCGATCCCGGCCAATTTCTCGCTCTGCAGGAGCTGCGACTGGGCCTGCTTCAGCTTTTCGTAGGCCTCGATAATTTCCAGGGTGCGCTCATCCACCCTTTTTTCCAGGGCGGTCTGAGCGCTTGCCAGTTCCTCATTCTGACGGCAGGCGATCAGGGCGAAAGCCAGTTTCTCCAGAAGCGGCTGCAGCGAGTGCACCAGGGGGCAACTCGCCTGATGTGAATTGCAGAGAAGGACCATGAACCCCACCCGGGGCAGGTCCAGGACGCAGTAATGTCCCTTCCCGGAAAGAGCCTGGCCCTGCACTGGAAAAGACCGGCTTATACCCTTCCAGTCGATGGCATCTGAGCACTGGGGGACATGCCTCAGCGCTTCCTGGTAAAGCTCCAGCCTGGGGGCGCTGCGTGGGATCGCGATTTCGGTCTTGAAACAGATCCGGCCGTCCCCCCCAGGCTGGAGGGAGTGTATCCCGCCCGCCGAGCAGTTCAGCTTTTTCAGGAATGTCGACAGGCTGTCGCGCAGCATTTTCGCGGTGTCCAGGCTGTTGCCGATCGACATGGCGATCTGGTACAGGATATGTGAGTTATCGCAAGAGGGGTTCACAGCGCCTCCAGCAATCCGACAACAGTGGTGTTGTTGTGAAAATCAGAATAGCCCTGGCCGTTGTTCCCGATTTCTCCGATAACCAGGGCGCCGATCAACTGGTCATGCCCTGTATTGACCGCTTCCAGCTCACGGGAGAAATTCTCCCGCAGGAACATCGACCGCGAAATGCCGTCCATCAACAGGGGGACCGGGTTCTGCGTCCGGCTGTCGAGCTGGCTTTCCGCCTCTTTCAGGGCCTGTCCGGCGGCCCGGACCAGGGAATCGGCATCCCCGCTGAGGATGTCGACGAAACTGTGCAGCGGGATCTCGCCGACACAGGTCAGGGCGCCGTTGTCATGTTTCAGCACCGGCGAGCTCAGGGTCACCTCGGTCCCCATCCGGTCCACACCGAACGGATGGCTGAGTGCCATCTCGATGAATTCGTTGTCCTCGAAGCGTTTGCCGCTGTGGGCCTCCACCGCGTCGCGGTAGATTTCGAAAGCCGGGCGCCAGTCCAGGGTCTTGATCGTGTTTTTTTCGACTCCGGTCACCTCGTACGAGCCGCTGATCCGGCTCCAGCCATGTTTCACCCCTACCCCGCACTGTGTATCGAGCCTCGCCATCACGGCGCTGTCCTGGACCAGTCCGCCGTTGGTCATGAGGCAGGGGCGGCGCGGCAGAACCAGCGATCCGGCCCCGCCGCCGATGTATTTGTATTGCAGGCCCACCACGTTGTACAGGCTGTCGACAAACGAGCCGATCCGGTGCGAAAACCCGTCCACCAGCGCCAGCAGGGTCCCGCTTCCCTCGTCATCGTGGAAATGCTCATCCAGAAGCTGGTCAAAATCGGCCCCTGGGTCGCTCAGCCTGCCGACCGTGAAAACCTCGACCTCGACCTCCAGCCCCACGACAAGCGTGCCCCTGGAGAGCAGTTCCACGCCCCGGATCACGTTGGGGAAAATCCCGCCGATCACCGGCACCGGCAGCCTGTCCAGCCAGGGATCAAGCTCACACGCCTCGAAACCGTTGCTGTCACAGGCCAGAATCAGCAGCCCTTTCACCGAGCTGTCCCGCAACAGCGTCTCGGCGGATTGCTCCAGAGCGGCGAAAGTGCCCTCCCTATCGATTGCGATCTGCATTCAGCCTCCAGACAACCCGATTATGATGCACCCCGTATCCGCAACTTGATCTTTTACCGTATCGTTCGTTCCACCGCCGGGCTCAGGAACTGTCCCCGTTCACGATGGGCAGGCGGATGGTGAAAGTGGTGCCCTCGCCCAGACGGCTGTCCACCTCGATCGTGCCGTTGTGTTTCTGGATGATGCCGTAGGAGATGGAAAGCCCCAGCCCGGTCCCCTTGCCCACTTCCTTGGTCGTGAAGAACGGGTCGAAAAGCTTGGAAATGTTCTCCTCCGGAATGCCGGTGCCGGTGTCGGAGATGCGGATGACTATCTCGCTGTCCGTAGCCTCGGTGTCGATCCGGATCTCTCCCCGCTCCGGGATGGCCTGGGCCGCGTTGACCAGCAGGTTCATGAACACCTGGTTGAGCTGGCCCGGATTACAGCGGATTATGGGCAGCGGATGGAGGTTCTTTATCACGGTGGTCTTGTACTTCAGCTCGTTCCAGACCACCTTGAGCGTGGCCTCGATCCCCTCGTTGAGGTCGGCTTCCTTGCTTTCCGATTCATCCACGCGGGCGAAACTCTTCAGGTTCTGGACTATCTCCTTGACCCGCTGCACGCCTTCGCTCGACTCTCTGATCAGTGCGTCGAGATCGCTCAGGATGTAGTTCAGGTCCTCTTCCCGGTCCAGGGCTTCGATCTGTTCCAGAACCTCCCGGACTGCCTCGCTGTCGCAGGCCAGGCCCTGTTTGATCCTCTCCGCGAGAGAACCGTAATGCTCCAGGGCCTTTTTGAGGATTTCCATGTACTCGGCCAGGGTGCCAAGGTTGCTTTTGACAAAGCCGACCGGGTTGTTGATCTCGTGTGCCACGCCAGCGGCGAGCTGGCCGATGGAGGCCATTTTCTCGCTCTGCAGCACCTGGGATTGCGCCTGCTTGAGCTTGTCGTAGGCCAGCAGTATCTCCTCTGTCCGCTCGGCGACTTTTTTCTCCAGGTTTTCGCTGTGCAGTTTCAGCTCATGCTCCATTTCCCGCAGGGTGGTGACATCCTGGCCCAGAATGATGATGGCCGGCTTGTCGAGGTCTTCCATACTCAGCGAGACGGCTGAAAACATGAATGGGAAACAGCTCCCGTCCGGCCGTCTCACACACAGCTCACCGTTATATCTGCCCTCGGCCAGAGTGGTGCTGATGGCTTCCTTGAGCCGGGCATGGTCTTTTTCATCTACGTAATTCCAGATACTGTAATTCCATATGCTTTCAGCTTTAACCCCATCCTTCGAATCTACCAGGGTGCTCTGCGAGGCCTGGTTCAAATAAATTATATTGCCCGCCAGATCGATAGCCACCGCCAGTTGCCCGGCGTACTGAAGGAAATCGGCCTGGAGTTCCAGTTCCCGCCGGATTTTCTTCAGCTTGTTTCTCATTTCATCGAACGACTTGGCCAGCTGACCGATCTCATCCTCGGAATCGATATCCACGCGGTAATCCAGGTCTCCGGCGGCGATCTCGCGGGTGGCCTCCTGCAGCCGCCTGATCGGAGAGAGCATGCGGCCCACCATGATCAGTATCGCCGCCAGGGAGAGAATCGAGATCATACCTGCGATGTGCAGCATTTTCCGGTTGGTCAAATCGATTCTGGTCTTCAGTGGGGACAGGTCCATCCCGAGCCGGACGAAGCCCACCGGCGTTTCCACGGCCTTATCCTCATCCTCGCCGTAAATGAACGACTCGCGGTTGTTCTCGTCGATGTGCTTGACAGATATCGACTCGATCAGGTCCAGGTAGTCGAGGTGTGCCTCGCCGTATTCCTTTTTCAGCACCAGCATGGTGTCGTGGTCCATGACATTCAGAGGGCTCCAGCCGGCGGCCTGCAGAATGTCGTGCTGGCCGGCCTCGAACAGCACCCGCCCATCCCGGCCGTGGACACTGGCGTACAGGATGCTGGGGGAAACCGCCGCTCCGGCCAGGGAGTTGAGCAGCGCCTCCCTCACGTTCGCGTTGTCCGCTATCCTGGCCAGATCGACATTCTCCGGCATCTTCAACGCCTGGAGGGAACGCTCCAGGTTGGCCGCGAACCCGTTCATCTGGTCGATACCGTACTCGCGGCTGGTCTGCTCGAACTGTTGGGCGAATTCCTGCAGGAACAGCCCCTGGCCCATAAACAGGATTATCAGCACCACCGCATAGGCGAACAGGAATTTGTACAGCAATCGGTTGAACATGAGTCGACGGCTCCTCATTCTACCGGTATGGCGTTGGCCGGGACACGCAGTCCGGAGCGTTTTTTTACGAACAGGAGTAATCCATCCACGGACGGTGACTGGACCGGCTGCGAAATTGACGCGTGCTGCAGGAACCTGGCCGCGATCCGTCCGGCCTGACGGCCGCTCTGGTCGGGATCGATCGCGATGGCCAGGTCGCCGCCGTTCCTGCCGGCCAGGAATTTCTCCGCGGGGGTCAGGATCGGCACGCCGCGTCCCCGGAGCCAGCCGAAAAGCAGCTCCCGGTTGGAGGGCGTGTAGATCGCCGGGTCGGAGACCATCCAGAAAAGGTCGATCTGCCCCAGGCCGTGCGCGGCCCGGATGATGTCGCTGTCCTCGTGGACCAGCCGCGTGCTGAACGCGATGCCCAGGCCGGAGAGATGTTGTTTCAAGGTCTCGATCCGGTCTATCTCGCCCGGCGAGTATATCGTCCCGATGGTCTTGACCGGCCCGATCACGCGCAGCAGCATGTCTATCTTCAGCTCCACCGGGATGTCGATACTGACCCCGGAAAGCAGCGTGCCCGGGCTCGCGAGGTTGTCGACTATGCCGTAACGGACCGGGTCGGACACGACCGCGAAAACCATCGGCACATCCCTGAGCTGCTGGTGGACGGTCCGGGCGGCGTTGTTGCCCAGGGCCAGCACGAGTTCAGGGTTTATCCTCCGCAGCCGCTCCAGGGCGTGGTCCACATCGCCGTCCAGGACGATGTAGCTGTCCTCCAGCGGACCGGAAACGTCATCCTGGGCCGACAGATAATCCCAGAACCCGGAGGCCGCCCGGCGGAAAACCGCGTAGTCATCGCTGGCCACCACCGCCACGCGCGCCGCCACCGCGGGGACTGCCAGCCCCAGACTCAGCAGCGAGACCCCGGCCAGATATTTCAGAAAATTTCGGCTCATTTTTTTAACTGTCCTCAATCCGTTTCATAATTCCACCGGCATTCCACCGGCTTTCAGGTCCCGACCCGGTAGATGCCATCCGCCGGCATGTGAGTGACCCCGGGATACTGTTCCTCGATCTTCTGCAGGGTCAGCTCGACCCGCTGCAGCCTGGCGGTCATATCGGCGTTGCTGCGCAGCAGGTCCAGGTGTTCGAGCGCCCGGCGGACAGTCAGCCGCAGCTCGTCGTTGTTCCACGGTTTCAGGATGAACCGGTACAGGTTGCAGGAGTTTATGGCCTCCAGGGCCATGTTCAGGTCGGCAAACCCGGTGAGCAGGATCTTGATCGTCTCGGGGTACTTTTCAGCCACTGCCTTGAAAAAATCGAGTCCGCTCATGCCGGGCATGCGGTGGTCGCAGATAATCAGATCGACCGACATTTCCTCCAGTATCTCCAGTCCGCGACCGGCGTTTTCGGCACTCAGAACGAGGAACGACTCGTCCCGGAAGAGGCGCTGCAGCGCCCGCAGGATGGACTGTTCGTCATCGATCAGCAACAGCGTGTACTTGTACATTGTCACCACCCGGCCGACGGAGCGGCCCGGCCGCTCCTGTCAGAAGGAGGGGCTGTATGAGATTCCGATCATTACAGAGCGCAGGTTCTGCGGCACCCGCGGCAGATAGACCGAGGACTCCGAGCCGACGCCGGAAGTGTAGTAATGGCGATCGAGTAAATTGTTGACTGTCATGAACAGCTCCGCCTGCGGCCACAGGTCGTACAGACGGACGTGCAGGTTGACCAGGCAGTAGCCGGGCATCCGCTGTCCGGCGTACAGGCTGTTCTCCCGCTGCGTGGCTATCCGTCCCACCCAACGCAGGCTGGGAGTCAGGCTCAGGCTCTCCAGCGGGTACCAGGTGAAACCGGCCATGACCTTGTGCTTCGAACTCTTGAACAGGTCCAGTTCCTCACCTGTGTTCGGGTCGGTGTTGTGCCCGTCACTGTAGGAATAGTAAAAATGGGCTTTAAGGTCATGGCTGCGGACATAGTCCAGCCGGAGGTCGACCCCGCGGGATACGAGCTTGCCGAAATTGTCGTTCCATTCGACAAACACCCGCCCGTCCCCATCGGCGTCCACAAATGGGTCATTCATCGCGATATAGCCGTAGTTGCGGCGCACGACCAGGTGGTCCACCCAGTTGTTGAACAGCGAGACAGAACTCTGTAGCTGGCTCATCCAGGAGCGCGACCAGTTGAACTCCAGCGTTTTCATGGTCTCGGGCTTCAGGCCCGGGTTCTGGATATGGCCGTATTCGGAGACGAACCAGGTTTCGAAGCGGTGAAAATAGGAGGGTGCGATAAAGGCGCTGCCGTAGATCAGCTTGAAAGACTGGCGGTCCGATTGGCTGAACACCAGTCCGATCCTGGGGTTCACCGTAGCTTGATAGATCGTGTTGTAGTCGCAGCGCAACCCGGTGAACGCGCTGAGGCTGTTGGTCAGCCGGAACTTGCCCTGGCCGTAGACCCCGTAATTCTGCGAGGAGACCACGGCCTGCACGATGCCGTAGTTGTCGAGGTACAGAGGATCGTCGGGGTTGAAAGGCCGGCCGTAGACATCGCCGGTGCCCAGGCCGGTGATATCCTCGTACGAGAACCCGGCGCTCAGTCCGATCCGGTCGGAGGCGCGGTAGCGGGCGTGGAAATCGAACGTGGTCCCGTTGGTCTTGCCGTACTGGTGGACTTTCAGGGTCGAATAATCCTCAGCCTGCCCCTCGGGCGGGATCAGGTAGTACCAGCTCATGTCCGGGTTGATCTCGAACACGTTGAACGCGGCGTGGCTGGTAAGCTGGAACCGGCCGGCCTCGAATTCGTGCGTCAGTGAAATCCCGGTGATCCGCTGGCCCCAGCAGGCCTCGCGGTTGTAGACATACTGGGCCGGGTCGAGTCCGTTCGAGAGCTGCTCGTGGAACGAGGAATTGTGAAAGTCGAGCGACAGGTCGTGGATTTTAAGGCCGGCGATCAGGTTCCAGTCGCGGACCGGCGCCTCCATCCGGTTGCTGAGCGGCGCGGGGTAGCTGCGGATGAAACCCAAATCCGGATACTTGTCCGAAAGGTCTTGTCCGTCGCTGCTGTAAAAGCGACCGAAAACCTTGAATTGAACGTTCTCGCTCAGGACTTTTCCGGCATTGAGAGAGACATCGGCCGAGGAGAACGAGCCGGCGGCGGCATCCAGCTCCAGGCCCTCGATCTGCTCCGCCTCGCGGGTGATTATGTTGACCACGCCGAAAGCGTCCGGCCCGTACAGCACCGAGGCCGGGCCGTAGACTATCTCCACGCGCTTGGCCATGGAGACCGGCACATTGTAGCCCAGCGGGAACTTCCCTCCGTCCGGCGAGGTGATCTCTTCCCCGTCCAGCAGGAGAACCAGCTTGTTGTTACCGCTGTTGCCCCGCTGCGCCACCAGGGTGGAGAACTCGCCGTAGACATTGGTGCTGAGGTCGAAACCGGGAATATCGTTCAGGATGTCCTTGAGGTCACGGTAGCCGCGCTCGCGGATCATCTGCCCGGTGATCGTGACCACCGTGGCCGGGGCGTCGAACGGCCGCTCGGCCTCCCGGGTGGCGGTGACCAGCACCTTTTCGGGACCCCACAGGAAATCATCCATCCGGGTGTCCTCGTCCTGACTGGCCGGCAGCAGCGTACTTCCGGCCAGAAGCACAGTAACCAGAGAAATCGGCAGGGGTCTCATCTTTGCTCTCCTCGACAAGGCCGCCGGAGCGTTGCTTCCACTCCGGCGCTCTGAACTGAATCCCGCGGTCCCAGCCAACCATCCCGCGGCCCAATCACCTGCGTTCCCCATTTCCGAGAAGTCCGACAGTCCAAACACCGAATATTCTATTATCATTTCGCATGCCAGCGGAAAGCCCGGCGGCAAGAGATTCATAACCGCTTGGCAGGAAGAAAAATGTGTGTGTCATCTAAAGATGAAACTTTTGCGGGTCGTGAAAACCGTTGTCTGAAATCAATCAATCTGTCTCTGGAAAGACAGGCGGGCAGACAGAATGCAGTGTGGGAGCCACCGGAACATACGGAGAATGCATCGGGCGGCCGCGTCTCAGGAGGAGGGCCTCGGGTGAAGACCCCCACAAGGGGAAAAAGAAAGGCCACCCGGGCCGGGTGGCCTTTCCACTCTTGAATGGCTGGCTGGTCAGCCCACTTTTCAATCGTTCAGCAGAGCCTCGACCCTCCGGGCCAGCTCCAGAATCGGCAGGCCGCTCCGGGCGGCCATGGCGCGCAGCTCGTCGTACTCGGGCTTGCGCCGCACGCCGCCGCCGGGAAGGCGCACGGCTTTCACGCTCAACTCGCCCCAGGGCGTGGCGATTTTCTGCGCCTCACGCTCCAGGACCAGCCGCCGCATGCGCTGCCAGCGCAGGCCGATCCCGCTCGAATGCAGGAACACGAGCCGGGCCAGCTCGCCCAGGCTGTCCTCGCGCCCCAGTACATGCAGGCAGACCCCGGGACGGTTCTTTTTCATCTGGGCCGGGCTGAGCCAGACATCCAGCGCGCCGGCCTCGAACAGCTTTTCGATCAGGTAGTCGAAATACTCCGGCTGCATGTCATCCAGGTTGCACTCCAGGGCCACCACCTCATCCCCGGCGGGCTGCTCCTCCGCAGGCTGCTCGCCGATAAACAGACGCAGCATGTTGGGACGGTCGGCAAGGGTGCGGCTGCCCAGGCCGTGGCCCACGCTGTCGAACGCGAGCGGCCGCGCGGGCGAGAAATCCTCCGGGGCCACCAACGTGGTGACAATCGCCGCGCCGGTGGGAGTGGTGAGCTCGGCCGGCACAGTGGTGCGCTCGGAGGGGCAGCCCAGGGTCAGGCTCGCCACCGCGGGCACAGGCAGCGCCAGACGGCCGTGGGAGAACTCGACAAACCCCGTGCCGAAACGGAACGGCGAGGCGTAACCGCGCCCGACACCCAGGTGCGCGAACCCGGCCGCCGCGCCCACGATATCGACTATCGAATCGAGCGCCCCCACCTCGTGGAAATGGATTTCCTGAAGGTCCACCCCATGCACCGCGGCCTCGGCCCGGCCCAGGCGCTGGAATATCTTTTTGGCCAGCTCTTTCACCGCCGCGGGCAGACTGGAGGAGTCGATCATTGTTTCTATATCGTGCAGGCCGCGGTGGTGATGGTGATGGTGATGGTGATGATGATCGTGCTCCCCACCGGCCAGCACATTCACCCGCGTGGCCTGGATGCCGTGGGCTATTTCCCGGCTCACCTCCAGCTTGACCTCGTCCTCCAGGCCCAGCGAACGGACTACTTCGTGAAGCTCCGCCTCAGGCCAGCCGTTGTCTATCAGCGCGCCCAGGATCATATCGCCGCTCACCCCGGAAAACATGTCGAAATACGCGATTTTGGGCATCGCCCCCGGTCTCCTTCCGCTTTCTCAGTCGAATCGTCGGTTCGTATTCACACTCAGGCCCGCTCACAGCCCCAGGAACAGGATCGCCGCGCCGCAGAGCGCTATCGCCGCGCCGGCCAGGAAATGGCTCAACCGCTCCAGGGCGCTCAGGTGCACCAGGTGCAACCCGCGGGTGAGGGCGTAGACCACCGCCAGCATAGTGGAGATAGTGGCAACCCCGAACACAGCCACCACCAGCAGCACTCCGGCGACATTCTTCTCGCTGGCCGGGTACATCAGCAGCGGGATCAGCGGCTCGCAGGGGCCGAGCACGAAGATGATGAACAGCACCCAGACCGTGGTCGAGTTCCTGCCGGAGGCCGCCTCCGCCCCGTCGGCCGGCGCTGCCTCCCCGTGCTCGTGTGTGTGCGGGTGCGCGTGGGCGATCCCGGCGCGGTGAAGAAGGGCATGCTGATGCCCGGCCGGGCGCCAGTAACGCCAGAGGCCCCACAGCATGTAGGCCACGCCGAAAGCCAGCAGCAAAGTGGCGGCCAGGTCGCCGCGCACCGCCTCGAAGGCCTCCAGCTTGCCCAGGACCACTCCGGCCAGAAGGCCCAGCGCGCCCAGGACCACCGAGCCCAGGACATGTCCCACCCCGCAGAGCGCGGTTATGACCAGGGTGCGGGTGCGGCTCCAGCCGCGGCTGGCCGAAAGGGCGACAAAGGGCAGATAGTGGTCGGGCCCCAGCACGGTGTGGGTCACACCGATAGTCAGGGCGGTGCCGGCCAGGGCCAGCAGGCTTCCGGTCATGCTTGCCTCCGGTGTCAGCGGTCTCGTAATACTCCTGGCAAAAAAGTGCTACCAGGATAAGGCCACTCTCCGGAAAGCACAACCTATTTCTGCACCACCTGGCGCAGGGCGTTCTGCAACGCCTCGTTCAAGCTGCCGCTACGGAAACCCTGAAGGTCCAGCGTGACATAGCGGTAGCCGATCCGCCTGAATTCCTCTGTAATCTGTCCGCGCAGGGCCGGGTCGGCCAGGCGGGGGATGTTCTGCGGCTCCACCTCGATCCGCGCCAGGTCAACGTGGTGACGGACCCGCACCGCGCCCCCGAAGCCCAGGGTTTTGAGATACTGTTCACCCCTGTCGATCTTCTCCAGAGCCTCATCCGTGATCGCGGTCCCGTACGGGATACGCGAGCTCAGGCACGGGAAAGCCGGCTTGTCCCAGGTGGGGAGCCCGGCCTCGCGGGAAAGAAGGCGTATCTCGGTCTTGGTCAGCCCGGCCTCCAGCAGAGGGGAGCGGATACCCAGCTCGCGGACCGCTTTCATGCCCGGGCGGTAGTCTTTCAGGTCATCCGCATTGGAGCCGTCCGCCACGCAGCCGAGCCCCCGCTCGCGGGCCAGGTCCGAAAGCAGCCGGTACAGCTCGCTCTTGCACATGAAACAGCGGTCGGCGGGGTTCTCGCGGTAGGCGGGGTTCTCCATCTCGCGGGTCTCGACCACCTCGTGGCGGGCGCCGATCAGGCGGGCGTATTCCAGGGCCGCCTCGACCTGATGCGCCGGGATCGTGGGGCTCTTGCCGGTCACGGCCAGCACGCGCTCTGTCCCTAAGGCCCGCACCGCGGCCCAGAGCAGGAACGTGCTGTCCACCCCGGCGCTGAACCCGACCAGCACCGAGCCCATCCCGGCCAGCAGACTGTTCAGCTTTTCAAGTTTTTCGTTCGCTTGGGCCAGGTCCTCATCCGGCATGCTGCACCTCCCTCACTCTATACATTCAGCGCCGTCCGGGTGGCGGCGCGTGTCACACCTGACGGTTTATCAGGCTGGCGGCGAACGCCGCCCCGAAACCGTTGTCTATGTTCACCACCGTCACTCCGGCGGCGCAACTGTTCAGCATGGTCAGCAGCGCCGAGACGCCGCCGAAACTGGCCCCGTAGCCCACGCTGGTGGGCACTGCGATCACCGGCTTGGCGAACATCCCGCCCACCACCGAGGCCAGCGCGCCCTCCATGCCGGCCACCACGATCAGCACCCGCGCTCCGGCGATATCTGCGCGTCGCGCCAGCAGACGGTGCAAGCCGGCCACACCCACGTCGTAAATACGCTCCACCCGGCTGCCCATCACCTCGGCGCAGACCGCCGCCTCCTCGGCCACCGGGATATCGGCCGTGCCGGCGCAGAGCACCGCCACCGTGCCGGCCATGGCCGGGGTGGGGGCCTGGCGCAACGTCACAACCCGCGCGGCGGCGTGACGCTCGGCCTGGGGCAGGGCCTCCAGCAGGGCCGCCGCGTTGGTGTCATCGCAGCGGGTGGCCAGAAGGTTCTGGCCGCGCGAAACTATGCTCCGGGCGATCCCCACTACCTGCTCCGGGGTCTTGCCCTGGCAGAATATCACCTCGGCGAACGAGTTCCGCAGCTCGCGGTGATGGTCGACCACCGCGTAGCCCAGGTCCTCGAAGGGCAAGTCCTTCAACGCCTCCATCGCCGCCTCGACCCCGACATTTCCGCTCTTGACCGACTCAAGCAGCTCCCGCACGCGCTCCGGGTGCATCCGGTTCCCTCCAATCACGGTTGTTTGGCCGCCGACCCGCCCGCAGGCCGGGTTCCTCTTCCGAATCACACAACGATCCGCTGATATTTGCACTGAACAAAAATTTCTGTGACAGATTGTTCTTCTTTCGTTTCGGCGAAAGAAGCAAAGCCAGCGGGGGCCGCGAACTCGTCCTAACCGCACCGCATTTTCCACCGTAAATGTTTACGTAGCTTTGTTTCCGCTTCCTCGATGCAGCGGCGGCGCTGTCGCTAATCGCCGCCATGCCCCAGAGCAATTTCAAGCCGGGCCGTTTCGCTGCCGACTACACGCTACCCGTGCTGCAGGCTCAGACATGCGCGGCCCCCAAAGTCAACTGCGACGGCCTGACGGCCGCAGGGGACAAAACAATGGACCGCAGCCTCTTCTGTAAGATAAAACACCGCAAAGGAAAGCACAAATGCACCGATTCAGGGAATGATGGAAACACGCAGGGGCACGGTGGCGCCGTGCCCCTTCAGATAACCGACAGCCACAAATCGGCATTCTCTTTACTCAGCTTGGGATCGGGTTCAGTTGAGCCGAGTTCAGAACGCCCGGCGCAGGCGCGAATCCAGGGCGCGCCGCGACAGGCCCAGGAACTCGGCCGTGCGGGTCTTGTTGCCCTTGAACCGGTCCAGGGCCTTGCGCACCACCTCGGCCTCCAGGCGGGCCAGGTCGATCCCCTCGGGCGGCAGCACAATAGAACCCAGGCGGATTGCCTCGCCCGCGGTCTCATCCTCGCCCCGGGTCAGCAGCACCAGGTGCCCGGGCCGCACCTGGACCTCGTCGAACAGCAGCACCACGCGCTCGATCACATTGCGCAGCTCGCGCACGTTGCCCGGCCAGGGATGGTCCAGCAGTATCTCCTCGGCCTCGGGCGAGATGGAGCTGAACCGGCTGCCCTTGCGCAGGGCGAACTGGTCCAGGAATTTCTGGGCCAGGGGCAGGATCGCCTCGCGGCGCTGACGAAGGGGCGGGATGAGAATGCGTCCCAGGTTCAGACGGTAGAGCAGGTCGCGGCGGAAAAGTCCTTCCTCCACCTGACGGGCCAAATCGTGGTTGGTGGCGCAGATCAGGCGGGCATCCAGGGCCAGGCGGCGCGTTCCTCCCACCCGGTAGTACTCTTTCGATTCCAGCACCCGCAGCAGCTTGGGCTGTTGCTCCAGGGGCAGGTCGCCGATCTCGTCCAGGAACAGAGTGCCACCGGCGGCCAGCTCCAGCTTGCCCACCGCGCCCTTGGCGCTGGCCCCGGTGAACGATCCCGGCTCGTAGCCGAACAGCTCGCTCTCGAACAGGTTGGGGCTGATCGCGGCGCAGTTGAGCGAGACAAACGGCCCGCCGTGCGCCTCCACCCCGTCCGGGCTGTGGATCATCCGGGAGACAAGCTCCTTGCCCGTGCCGGTCTCGCCTTCGATCAGCACCGGCACGGAGCGGTCCCGGTGGAACCTCTCGACCAGGGCCATGATCCGGTGCATGGCGTCCGAGCAGAGGAACAGCGGTCCGCGCTCTTTCAGCTCCGGCCGGGCCCTCCGGGAGGACAGCGCTCCCGGGTGGCAGTCGCTGTCCTGCGCCACTGGGACAGTTTCGGCCTGGGCCTGCTTGTGGCTCTCCAGCAGCGCGATCACCTTGCGCACCGAATCGGCCAGGTCCTGAGGGCGCAGCGGCTTGGTCAGGAAATCGCGCGCCCCGGCGCGCAGGGCGCTGATCGCGGTCTCCATGTCGCCGTGGCCGGTGATCAGGATCACCTCGGGACGCCGCTCCTCCTCCAGAGCGCCGAAATGCCGCAAGAGCTGGATACCGTCCATGCCCGGCATGCGGATGTCCGAGACCACCAGCTCGAAAGGCTCGCGCTGGGCGGCCTCCAGGGCCTGACGGCCGCTGTTGCACTGCTCGACCTCGAACCCGATCTCCGATTCCAGGAAATCGGCGATTTCCTCGCGCAGCGAATCGTTGTCCTCAACCAGCAGAATCTTCATGCGTGCTGTCCCTGTCGGTGTCCGCCGCAGCGGGGAAACGGATCGTGAAAGTGGCGCCCCCGCCGGGGTTATTCCGCACCGTTATCGTGCCGTCATGCCGCTCGACAAAGCGCTTGACTATGGCCAGGCCCAGGCCGGTGCCCTCGTTGGGCCGCTTGGTGGTGAAAAACGGCTCGAACAGGGTTTCCACCGCCACATCCGGCAGGCCCAGACCGTTGTCCTCCACCTGCAGCAGAAGGGTGCTGTTCTCGCGCCAGGTGGAGATACGCAGTTTCTTCTCCGCCCGCCCGGCCGCGTCGATCGACTGCATGGCGTTGACCACCAGGTTGATCACCACGTTCTCCAACTGGATCGGGCTGCCCTCGATCACGAGCGGGTCGCGGCTGAGCACGATCTCCTGCTCCACGCCGTGGGAGTTGAGCTGGCAGTTGACCAGGCTGTTGGCGTTGCGCACCACGCGGTTCAGGTCGATCTTCTTTTTCTCGCTGCCCTGGGAGGAGACCCAGAACGAGCGCATGTGACGGATGATCTCGTCGATGCGGATCACCCCGTCCGATATCTTCTTCATCCGCTTGCGGAACATCTCGGGCAGGATGTCGCGGTTTTCGCGGTCCCAGCTGAACAGGCGCTCGATGGCGAAATTGATCGTGGTCAGCGGCTGGTTGATCTCGTGTGTGATCGCCGCGGCCATCTCGCCGATCGAGGCCAGGTGCGAGGCTTTCTCGGCGATACGGATCGCCTCGACACGCTTTTCCTCGGCCTCCAGGCGGGCCCGGAAATGGGCGTCCCGCTCCCAGGCCCCGGCCACCACGTGCGAGGTGGTCATGAACAGGTTAATCTCCTCATCCTGCCAGGAGCGCTCGCTCAAGCTAAAATAGCCGATAAAGCCCTTCACCTCGCCCACCAGGGTCAGCGGGGTGAGCAGGACCGTGCTGTAGTCGTGGCCGCACTCGAACAGACGGGTCCGCGGGTCTTCCAGCACCCGGCCGTCCAGCACCACCTCGGTCCGGGCGCTCAGTCGCTCGGCCAGACGGACCTCGCCGCCCAGGGACACCCGCACCGGGGTGCAGTCGTTCTGACGGTTCTCGTCCCGCATGCACCAGTGGCTGAGCCTCACGGCCCAGCGCTTGTTTTCATCGTAGGTGTAGAGAGCGGCGCAGTCAACCCCCACGCCGCAGACCACCTGGGCCAGCAGGTCCTCGATGCACTCGCGCACCGAGTTGACCGAGTTGAGCCGCGAGGCGACGCGCGACAGGAGCTGCTCGTGGTCCAGGGCGGTGCGCAGCTTGGAGCGCTCCTCCAGCAAGGCCTGCTCGGCTTTCATCCGCTCGATCACATCGCGGCTGAGCTTGTCCATCCGGACTTTCATGCCCGCCATTTTCTTGGCCGCGCGCTTGCGGTGCCACTCGCCCATCAGCAGGGCCAGGGCCAGGATGGAGAGGGCCTTGAACCACCAGGTGTTCCAGAAAGCCGGGGTGAGACGGAACTTGAACTCGGCGGCCGAGTCGCTCCAGACCCCGTCGCTGTTGAGCGCCAGGACCCGGAACACGTAATCGCCGGGCGGGAGGTTGGTGTACTGGACCAGCCGCAGGCGCGAGAAGCGCCACTGCTCGTCCTGCCCCTCCAGCTTGTAATAGTACTTGACCTCGTCCGCCTCGGTGAAACAGACCGCCTCGAATTCGAAAGTCAGGTTGTTGCGGTTGTACTTGAGCACGTTGCCGTCGGCCACCTCGAGGTTGTCCGGGGCGGAGACCCGCGTGATGTAGACCGGGGGCGGCACCCGGTTGGAGCGGCTGGAGCCGGGGCTGAACCGGGCCACACCGGCTGAGGTGCCGAACCAGATGTAGCCGTGGCTGTCGCGGATGGTGGAGTACTTGCGCAGCACGTTGTCCGGCAGACCATCGCGGGTGGTGAGGGTCTGGAACGTGCGCCCGTCGAAACGGCTCGCCCCGCCGTCCGTGGCGATGTACAGAAACTGCCCGTCGCGCAGGATGCAGTTGGTGCGGTCGTTGGGCAGGCCGTTGGAGGAGTTGAAATTGACGCTCGACTCGCCGTCGAACCGGCTCAGCCCGTCCTCGGTGCCGATCCAGGCCACCGAGTGCTCGAGGAAGATTTCGAGGATGAAATCGCTGATCAGGCCATCCCGCGTGCTGAGCGAGTCCCAGCGCGCGCCGTCCTTCAGGATGTAGACCCCGCGGCCGTAGGTGCCGAACCAGACATCGTTGGAGTCGGCGCGCACGGCGTAGACCCCGAACCCGTCCAGGCCGGTTCCCCGGCCCAGAGTCTCCCATCTGTGCCCGTCGAAACACGCCGCGCCGTCCGTGGTGCCCACCAGTATCCGGCCCCGGCTGTCCTTGTCCAGGGCGACAATCTTGTTGCTGGGCAGCCCGTCCGAGGTGTAGTAGCACCTCCAGCGGCTGCCGTCGAACCGGCTGATCCCGCTGTCGTAGGTCCCGATCCAGAGTTCGCCGTGGCCGTCCTCTATGATCACCTTGATATAGTCGCTGGGCAGGCCGTCTTTCACGGTGAACGTGGTGTAACGCTTCCCGTCGTAGCGGGTCAGGCCGTGTCCGTATGTGCCGAACCAGTAGTTGCCGCGGCTGTCCTCGAACACCGGGACCACCATGTCATCGGCCAGGCCGTCTTTCTTGGTGTAGGTGATACATTCGGACGTGGGGAACTTGCACACTCCGCCGCCGATCGTGCCGAACCAGAGGTTGCCCTCGTTGTCCTGCTGGGCGCAGTACACGTTGTTGCTGGTCAGTCCGTTGCCGGCCGTGACCTCCAGCCAGTCCCTCCCGTCGAAGCGCAGCGCACCGGAGAAACAGGGGATCCAGATTTCAGGATGGTCTTCGCGCTGGATGAACAGGCACTTTCTGTAGCCCTTGTCGCGCATCGCCTCGCGCAGGGGATAGGAGGTCCACTTTTCCCCGTCGAAACGGCTGATCCCCTCGGCGGCGGTGTACCAGATGTCCCCCGCCGAGTCCTGGCCGGCCAGCCAGCCGGTGTTGCTGATCAGGCCGTCCGCGGTGGTGAAAGTGCGCCACTGGTCGCCGTCGCGCAGACTCACCCCGGCCCCGATGATGGAGAACCACATGCGGCCGCTGCGGTCCTGCATGACCGCGTCCACCGAGTCCCCGGCCAGCCCGTCCTTGCAGCGCAGCGTGCGCCAGACCCCACCGTCGAACACGCTGGCGCCGCAGGCCGTGCCGCACCACAGACGGCCCTGATGGTCCTCGTACAGGGTGTTGACCGTGTTGGAGCCGAGCCCGTCCTCCACCCTGAAATTGCGCCAGCGCTCGCCGTCCAGACGGCTCACGCCCTCGCTGCGGCCGAAACACCAGAGCTTGTCGTCCGTGGTGATCAGCATGTCCATCACGAAATCGTGGACCAGACCCTCTTCATGGGACCAGGTGCGCCAGGAATGCCCATCGTAGCGGCTCATCCCGCCGCCGCCGGTGCCGAACCAGAGGTTGTGCTCGCTGTCCTCGCGGATGCAGTTGATCCCGTTGTGGGCCAGCCCGTCCTTCTTCGAGAAATTCTGGAACGTCAGCCCGTCGAACCGCGAGGCTCCGCCCCAGGTGCCGAACCAGAGGTAGCCGCGGCTGTCCTGCATGATCGTGATGACTTCCGAGTGCGCCAGCCCGTCGCTGGGCGAATAGTTGCGGATCATGTATTTCTGGGCCGCCGCCGTGCCGACCGCCAGGCAGACAGCCGCCAGCACGCTCCCGAGCAGCCGGGGAAGGGCTTTATGGGGCCTATGGCGATGGAAGTCGAGCGGACGCATCAGTACCGTCTCCAGAGCGTATAACGTCGGTCACTGAGCATCAGGTGCCGCCTGGAACCGCGTACATTGCACCTGGGCTGGCAGGCATAACCGGGAGGGCTGCGCCGGGGATGGCGCCGGAGGCATTTTCCGGCGCTGCGCGCCGCCGCCGACCGGGTGGGGAGTGTGGGGCCGGTCTTTTCCCGCAGCTAAATATAAGCTGTCGCCTCGGGAACCGGAAGAGAATAAAAGCAATGTATTAAAGCGGCTTGCGAAGAAAAAGGCCCTGCCGCAAATCGCAATCCACGGAAAACAAAAAAAGCGGGGCCGTCTCCGGCCCCGCCTCTTAACGCTTTACCACGGAATCCCACGCTCAGGCGCTTCTCAACTCGTATTCGCCGTCCTCCAGACTGAAGCGGCCACCAGACATGCCCAACAGCTCCGCCTCCTGCAGCACATCAAGCATGTCCGGGTCGACATGCGCCGCCCAAGTCCTGCCGCCGCTGACCTCCACCAACTCGCAGAGATCCTTCAGCAGCACCAGGCCGTGCAGGTCGATGTAGTCCACCCCGTCGAAATCGATTACCACGCCCTCCTGGTCCGCGGCGAAAGCCTCCTGCACCTCGCAGCTCAGGCGGTACACGTTCGGCCCGCTCATCTGCCGCGGCGCCTTGACTGTCACTCTTTCCCTGAGCGGTGTCACCAGCTCGAGCATCTTTTCCTCCCTGAAAAGATTAAGCCTGACTCTATCGCTGAAAAAAATATGTAATGTTGCCTCTGTCTGCGCGCCGCCGGTTGAGCAGCGCATAATCAGAATTATCGGCAGGCCGGGCCGGTTCCTTTAGGTCACGTTCTGAGTTGGGCCTGTGATGCGGCTTTGCGGGGTAGACCATTCCGGAAACAAAAAGCCGCCCACCTGAAGGGGAGGACGGCTGGAGGCTCTTGCCAGAACTGAAACTTCTATTCCGCGACAATCCCGAAATGCTTCATGAAATGGTCGCCGTAGATCGCCATGGTGATGGCATAGGGGATCAGCCGCGGCCGCCGGAACAGGGTCCAGAGGAACAGGCGCCAGTAGTGACGGCGCACACCCTTGCGGATGCCCAGCCGCCAGACCGACAGCAGGAACCCGCGGGCGTGGGCCAGTGAAAAGCGCCCGCCGTTGAACCGGTTGCGCGGGTTGTAGTGGCGCAGGAATGCCCGCACCCGGCTGTAGTAGGCCTCGGGACGGTAGATGTCGTGGATGATCCGGCGGTAGCCCTCCACCAGGGCGCTCTTGTCCATGCGGGGCAGGAAATTGATCGAGAAATCGGTGTTGCTGCCGCTGATCCCCTTGAGGATACGGTTCTCGCTCAGCAGGCGCTTGTAAAGGCGTGTGTTGGGCGGGGCGTTCAGCAGGCCGACCATCGAGGCCACTATCCCGCTCTCGTTGATGAAACGCGAGATGCGGCCGAAAATGTCGAGCTTGTCGCTGTCGAACCCCACGATGAACCCGGCCTGGACCTGAAGCCCGGCGCTGTGCAGCTTGTGCACATCGGCCAGCATGTCGGAGCGGGTGTTCTGCATCTTGCCGCACTCGATCAGGCTCTGCTCGTCCGGGGTCTCGATGCCCACGAACACCATGTCGAACCCGGCATCCACCATCAACTCGATCAGCTCGTCATCCCCGGCCAGGTTGATCGAGACCTGGGTCAGGAAATTGAAGGGGTGACGGTGGGCCTGCATCCAGCCGATCAGCTTGGGCATGAGATCGGCCTTGAGGGTGCGCTTGTTGCCGATGAAATTGTCATCCACGAAGAACACGGCCCCGCGCCAGCCCCGCTCGTACAGGGCATCCAGCTCGGCCAGCACGTTGGCCGCGGGCTTGGTGCGCGGCGCGCGCCCGTAGAGCACGGTTATGTCGCAGAACTCGCAATCGAACGGGCAGCCGCGGGAATACTGCACGCTCATGGTGGCGTATTTCTTCAGATCGATCAGGTCCCAGGCCGGGATGGGCGTGGTGGACAGATCGGCCCAACCCTCGCTGCGGTAGATACGCTGAAGGCTGCCGGCTTCCAGGTCGGCCAGAAACGGCGGCAGGCTCAACTCGGCCTCGTCCAGCACCAGGTGATCCACCTCGGGGAACTCGGCGGACAGGGCGGTGAACAGCGGCCCACCTGCCACCACTTTCACTCCCCGGGCCTTGCAGCGGCCGATTATCTCGTGCGCCGACTCTTTCTGCACGGTCATCGCACTGATGAAAACCAAATCGGCCCAGCGAAGGTCCTCGTCACGCAGGGGGGTGAAATTGGCGTCCACGAAACGCAGGTCCCAGGACTTGGGAAGAAGGGCGGCCACGGTCAGCAGGCCCATCGGGGGGAGCGAGGCCTTGCGCCCGATGAACCTTAGTGCGCGACGGTAGCTCCAGAAAGTGTCCGGGTATTGGGGGTAGACCAGAAGAACTTTGCGAGGGGTATCCGCAGTGGGCAACGTTTCTCTCCGTCCGGCCCGGCCGCTCGGGCCGGGCTCAATCGAATGAGCATTACTCTTAAACGTCGCCAACTGCCTTTTGTATCAATCGTCTCTACTAAGCTTGCCGCAACCGGCGACGCCATGTCCGGGCAAACAAAAAGGGGAGGCAAGCCTCCCCTGCCACTCTTTTAATATAGCATCGCGGACAGACTTAAGCAACCACTCCGGCCCGGTCGCCCACACTCAGCCGACATTGAAGAAACGGCTCTTCGAGCCGGTGGGGCTGATATTCAACTGTATGCGGCGGGAGCATTTGGGGCACCAGCCGACATAGGCCGTGCCCCGGCTGTTCAGGTGCACCCGGCTGTAGACCTTGCAGCACTCCCAGAATATTCCCACGAATTCGCGCCGGCTGCCGTCCGACTTCCGCCCGTCGGATTCGAGGCGAAAGTCCTCTTCCTTCCATTCCATGCCACCACCCCCGGGACACCCCGTGTTTCAGTACTGCATCCGTTCCTGCGATTTACGCTGCTCCTCGAGCTGGATGATCGTGAGCTGACGGTCGAGAAAGAGGCTGTAGCGGCCGTTGGGATAGGCCACCAGCTCGACCAGGGTCTGCTCGGTGTCCCACTTGGCGTGCAGGATCACGTTGCCCATCTCGTCCACCGTGGCGTACTGCTCGTAGGGACGGCCGTACTCGCGCATGCGGTCCAGCAGGAAAGCGTTGAACGATGTCGTGCGGTAATAGGAGGAGTAGAATATCTCGACATGGAACAACTCGTTGTTGTAGAAACGGTATTCCACCTTGAAACGCAGGTTGTCGGGGTTGAGCGCCACGATGGAGGTGATATTCCGTCCCTCCGGACTGAACGACTGGATGTCCTGGGCGCTCTCCTGCTTGAGTCCGGCCAGCACCTGCTCGGTGTTCATGCCCCAGGTGGCCCAGTGGTACCCGTTCACCTGCGGCTCGAGCGGGATGTTTTCCCCCAGCACGTCGGCGTAGGCCATCACCTCGCCGCCCGGCACCGTGGTGTCGCGGCGGGCCTGCACGCGCTCCACCTCGCCGGCCTGGTCCTGGACCTCGCCCTCGGCCGGGGCGGCCTGGCTCGCGTCCGGGGTGCGCATCGAGAAGATAAGCCAGAAAATAGCCACGAAAACGGCGAACGAGCCGATCAGCCCGATCACACCGAACACGATGAGTTTGATCTTGTCGTTCATCTGGTGACCGGGCTAACGTGCACGGGGTTGCCGGAATCCGGTCCGCGCTCGGGGGTGTACGGGCGCGGGGGGAACAGATAACGCAGGCCGGACCCGAAGCCGCTTCAAGCGCGAATTGCCTCACGGTCCGGCCTAAGAGATAATATCGACAACCCGGCCCAATACTTGAGCCGCCTGCCTCGGCGGCTTCAGAACAGGCCGAGGAATTTCTTGCGTTTGGGCTCGCCCAACAGCTTCACGATCAACTGCGGCTCCACGTTCATCTGCTGCAGCTTCTCGCGTATCTGCTCCGTGTCCAACCCCTGCGCGGTCAACGTCTGGATTGCCTGCAGGGCCTTGGGCTCCTGCTTCTTCATCTTGAGCTGGATGATCCGCTGGCGCATGTCGCCGGCTTTTTCCATCAGGGCGTTGACCCGGTTGGTCTGGGCGTCGATCTGCGCCTTGCGGGTCACCGTGAGCTTGCCCTCCTCTTTCTCGCGGCGGAGCAGCTCGGTCTGCTTGACCCGGAATTTCTGGCCGGTCTGCATGATCACGTTCAGGCACTGCATGGTCTTGGTCATGTCGCCGGCGCGCATGTAGAGGTCGGAGATCAGGATCATCAGGTCGGTGGCCATCACGATATCGGCGTAGCGCGGATGGCGCTGGTAGGCCAGCTCGTAGTAGGCGGCGGCCTTGTTCAGGCAGTCGGCCTCGCTGCGCGGCACCTCGGGCCAGACCTTGGCCAGCTTGTCGAGCTGGGCGTTGTACTGGGCCAGTTCCTCGGCCGAATTCTCCTTGGCTTTCTGGTCGCGGTACAGCCAGGCGCTGCGCAGGTAATAGCTGCCCAGCTTAGAGGTGTCCCGCACGTCATCCGGCACCAGTTCCTGGATGTAGATGGCCGCGAGGTGCAGGTTCATGGCCATCGGGAAATCCATCCTGTCGTAATCTATCCCCGTGCCCAGGAGCTGTACGATCTGCTTCTGCAGGGGTTGCATCCGCTGGAAATACTTCTTCAACGTACTGTAGTTGCTGTCCGAATCCTCGCCCGGCTTGAGGAAATCCTTCTGCGTGGCGGTGTATTTGCATGTCGGGCAGTGCCAGAAATGGTAGAACGGCGGCTGGATGTCCTGGAAAGCCTCATCCAGCCACTTGTAGCCGATGGGGTGACGGTCGCTGTCGAGACCCTTTTCCAGGTAGCTCTTGGGCATGATGAACCGGTTGGGAGCCTCCTGGCTGCAGATCGGACAGGGTGCTTTTTTCTTTATAAACGGACTTTTCTGAGGGGTTTCCACAACAGAATTCCTCCGCTGAATGAGAAAAACCCGCGCCGTTTTCGACCCCGGCGCGTCTCGCGGGTCAAGCGGCCCGAAGCGCGGAGCGCCGCGCACCAGTTAACTCTATCACAGAATGCGCGAAAATACAAGATTGATCTTATTTCTCAGCCGGACCGCTCCAGACATCCATAATTATTTGAGTAATATCATCTTACGCGTAAACGTCGCCTGCGGCGAGACCAGGCGGCAGAAATACACGCCGCTGGGGAGGCCGCGGCCGCGGCTGTCGTGCCCGTCCCAGACCACGCTATGGAAACCCGGCTCCAACTCGGAGTCGAGAAGAGTGCGCACCAGAGCGCCGCGCAGGTTGTAGACCGCCAGGCGCACCCGGAGCACTCCGGGGCCGCCCGATTCCGGCTGCGGCACGCCGAAACTGATCGTGGTGCTGGGGTTGAACGGGTTGGGATAGTTCTGCTCCAGGCTGAACGCCGTCGGCAGGGCCACTGTCACCGCGGCTGAGGAGCCGGACTGCCCGGAGGCCAGGCCATCCAGCTCGAAAGAGCCCAGCACGGCGCGCCGCAGTTTCAGACCCACCTCGCTCGTGGCCCCGGAGCCGTCCACCAGAAGGCTGCACAACTCGCCGTCCCCGGCGGCGAGGAACTCATCCCGGCCGGCGGAGGGTTTCAGCAGAAGGATTATCGTATTGTCATCCGCGGCCCCACCGGCGAACTCCCCGAGCGCGGCGCGCGCACCCGGCCGCACGGTCAGCCGGCGGGCCACGGCCGGGGTGACCTCGATTTCGAGCAGGACAAAGGGCAGCGGACGGACATTGCGCAGGCTGACTGCCGCCCCGCCGCGTGCGGACGCCAGCGAGACCGTGGGCTCGGGCCCTGATCCCCCGGCTGCGGCCAGAAGCGTGCCCCTGGAGGCATCATAGCGCCAGGCGGCCAGGGCGCGCTGGAGGTCGATGTCGCTGAACCAGCCGTCGCGGTTGAGGTCCAACCCCAGGCTGTCGACCAGGCTGGGAGCGGCGACATAGCCCAGGATGATGTAGACCAGGCGCATCAGGTCGGCGGTGTTGACCGGAACGTCCTGGACGCTGGCCTTGCCCAGCCGCGGCGAGATGCGGAAACTCTTTATATCGCTGGAGTCGGCCAGGCCCGAGACATCCGCAGCGAATGCGAACCAGGTGAAACGGCTGCCCAAGGGCCAGGGGCCGATCCGGAAATTCCAGTCCACGGCATGCACCACCCCGCTCAGGAGCGTGTCCCGCGACAGGCTGACCGGCGGTCCGGAGGGATAGACGGAGCCGCTCAGACGGAACCCGGCCCGCCGCACCCCGGCCCCGTCAGTGAAACGCAACTGGAATGCCATCTGGTTCTGGGTGTTCGGGGCCAGGCTGTCCGGGACCGAGGTCAGGATTACTCCGGGCGCGTCGGAATCGGTGCGGGTGAGGAAGCTGAGCGTGGCGCTGCTGTCGGCCGCGCCGCGCGGGCTGGAGGCCACGACCCGCCAGTAGACCGTCGTGCCCACTGTCTGTTCTTGCAGGCTGGCGCGCCAGTAGCTGAACACCGTCTCCCCCAACGTGCGCAAGGAATCGCGGTTCATGGCCACGCTGGTGTATGCGGTCTGAGTGCCGGTGCGCCAGCGCAGGTTGACCAGGGTCAGTGCGTCCCGGTCCTGGACCTTGACCAAGGCCGTGGGCTGCACGCCGCGCACGTACTGGTCCGGGATCGTATCCAGGCGGACAATGCCGGGGAACAGCGAGTCGCGCTCGGTCACGGTAAGGGTCTGGCCCGCGGAAATGTTGTACAGGCGCTGCACCACACCGGCCGGCCAGCGGATGACCAGCGAGTCGACTGCCGGCGTGGAGCCCAGGCCGAACTGCAGCACGGGCTCGCTCTGGCCGCTGTAGCTGTCACCGCCGCCCAGCTCCCGCAACCGGCGCTGCCCGCCGAAGAACGCGCTCACCTGCGCGCCGATAGCCATAGTCGGGCTGCGCGTGCCGACCAGCTTGAGGCGCAGCCAGCGGTTGCCGTCCGGGTTGATGTTCCGGTAGAGCAGCACCCGTCCGGCGCGGTCGTTGACCAGAAGGTCGGGCCGCCCGTCACGGTTGAAATCCAGCCAGGCCGCGCCGCGGTGCTCGCCGTAATCGATGAAACCGGCCTGGCCGGAATAGCTCTCGAAAGTGCCGTCCGCCCTGCCGCGCATGAACAGGTTGACATCCGGGCCGCCGGTCTCGCCCCGGGTCTTGAACAGGTCGGCGCGGGAATCGTTGTCGAAATCGCCCCACAGGGCGCAGAAACCATCCGGAGTGGGGCCGAAGCCCAGGGAGGGCAAGTCCTTGCGGGTGAATGTGCCGTTCCCGTTGTTCCGGTACAGATAGTCCTCGGCCTGCTCCACCACGTAGAGGTCGGGCCGGGAATCGTTGTCGTAATCGAACCAGGCGGCGCTCACACTGGCCGGTCCGCCGCCCACATCGGCGACCGAGGTCACATCGGTGAACGTCCCGTCGCCGTTGTTGCGGTACAAGCGGTTGGCGGCGCCGTAGTAGACCACGTAGACATCCCGGTCCCCGTCGGAGTCCCAGTCGCACCAGGCGCAGCCCACCGCGCCGGCGGAGCCGGCCAGTCCGGCCGCCGCGGCCTTGTCTGTGAAGGTCGAGTCGCCGTTGTTGTGGTACAGGCGCGCCGGGCCGTCCTCGTTGGCCACGAACAGGTCGAGCCGGCCGTCCCGGTCGTAATCCACCCAGGCGGCGGCCCAGGAGCGTCCCGCATCCCCCACTCCGGCCCGGGTGGTGGCGTCGCTGAACGTGCCGTTGCGGTTGTTGGCGAACAGCACGTTCGCCCCCAGGACTGTCAGGTAGAGGTCCGGGTAGCCGTCGTTGTTGAAATCGCCCCACCAGCCGCCGGTGGTGGCGCGGCTGACCGCGTTGACCCCCGAGCCGGCGACCACGATCATGGAGCTGTCGGCCGTGCCGCGCAGCAGGACATCCAGGCTGTCGATATTGGGCAGGAACACGTCCGGGAGGCCGTCCTGATCGTAATCCGCCACCGCCGCGCCGGTTCCGTGGCGACGGATGGCGGCGCCGGAGGGGTCGCGCGGCGTGAAATGCGACACCCGGAAGCCGGTGGCCGAGTCCAGCGCGTTGGCTGGCCGGACTTGCCAGTTGTGGGCCAGGTCCACCGCCCGGACATAGTAGTCCACCCGCGTGCCAAACGGCTGGCCCGGTATCTCGGCCTGGAAAAGGTACTGTGTGCTGTCGCGCCGTGTGATGGTCATCGCCGTGCTGTCCACCAGCGCGATGACCCCGGAGCGTGAATAGCTGCGCACCAGCCAGACATTGCGCAGCGAGTCGTTGTCCGAGGCGCGCGCCTCCACCCGGTAGGGTCCGGCGGTGAAACTGGTGTCCCTGATCACGGTGGCCGCGCCGATCACCGGCCGGGTGCTGTCCGCGCTGAAACTGAAGAACGAATCGGGCGCGGCGTAGGGGGAGTGGCTCCGGTTGCCCCAGGTGTCTATCGCACGGATATAGTAGCGCACCCGGGTACCGCTGGGCTGGCCCGGGATATTCCCGCTGTAGTTGTTGTTCCCCAGGGAGGTCATGGCCACGGGGACATAGTTGCGCCCCCGGTCGATGCTGTAGAGCAGGGTGGGCGTGACCGTGTTGTTGTCCGAAATCCAGGCGCGGATCGGGTACGGTCCGGAAAGGAACGTGGTGTCGTGGTAGACCGTGGTGGAGTCGATCACCGGGAACAGGCTGTCGGTCTCGAACCAGGTCAACATGTGGTTGACCGCCACGCCGGTGGTGTCGCGGCGCAGCCCGCAGGGCCAGAACACGGTCAGGCTGTCCACGACTCCGGCGGTGCCCAGGCCGAACAGGGCGGCCGGCTCGCTCTGCGACCCCGTGCCACCGTCAATCCAGCGGGTCTGCACCCGGCTGCCGGTGCGTAGGCGGATACGCGCCCCCAGGCCGTAACGGTTGCTCACCACCCCGTGCAGGCGCACCTTGAGCCAGTTACCCTGCACCATACCCTCGTAGTAGCGGTTGGTCCCGTTGCGCCGGGTCAGGTAGAAATCCGGCGTGCCGTGGTTGGTGGGGTCGGCCCAGGTGACCGAGGTCCAGTAGCCTAACGAGTCGATCTTGAGCTGCGGGGCGACATTGGTGAACGTGCTGTCGCCGTGGTTCTGGAACAGCTTGCTGGCGCTGTCGGCAAAGGTGACCAGCAGGTCGAGGCGGCCGTCCAGGTCGAAATCCATCCAGGTAGCCGAGCGCGCCGATCCGCGCACCCCCACGCCGCAGGAGCTCATGCGGGTGAACGTGCCGTTGCCGTTGTTGGAATAGAGCACTTGCACGCTGTCCTTGTTGGCCAGGAACAGGTCCAGGTCGCCGTCGTTGTCGTAATCGCCCCAGGCCGCCGAGGCGCCGTTGCCGGTGTGGGCCACGCCCGCGGTTACGGCGACATCGGTGAACGAGCTGTCGCGGTTGTTGTGGAACAGGCGGTTGGCGCCGTTCTCGCGCACCAGGTACAGGTCGGGGTGCAGGTCGTTGTCATAGTCGCCCCAGGCCGCGGCCACACAGTCCCCGGCATCGGCGATCCCGACCGAATCGGCCTGTTCGTCGAACCTGCCGCTGCGGTTGCAGGAAAAGAGCTGGTCCTTGGAACCGTAGTTGACCACGTGGATGTCCGGGTCGCCGTCGCAGTCGAAATCGACCCAGGAGACCGCCTTGGTCACACCGTTTCCGCTGATCCCGGCCGCGACGGTGACATCGCTGAACGACCCGTTCGGCTCGTTGCGGTAGAGGTGGTTCGGGCTGCCGCCGAACAATCCGGCGCTGCCCACGAACAGATCGGGACGGCCGTCGTGGTTGAAGTCGCCCCAGGCGGCGGTGGAGGCATCCTCCGACCCGCCGGACGGCAGCGCGTTGGCCGGATGGAACCCTCCCAGGGAATCGCCCCAGTAGAGCTGCCCCGGTCCGCCCGCGTTGGCCACGAACACGTCCGTGACCCCGTCCCGGTTGTAGTCGCTCCAGGCGGCGGAGTTGGACACACCCGGATCGGCCAGGCCCGCTGCGGCGCTGACATCCGTGTAGGAGCCGGTGATCCCGGCATCCAGAGTGAAAACCCGGAACGTGTCCTGCACCTGGTAGAGCGAGGGGTGCTCACGCACGGCGTAGACAATGGAATCCGTCCCGGCCTGGTAGTAGTTCGGGCTGTAGGTGATCACGCTGTCGTGGATAGTGGTATTGGCCGGGGCGTGCAGAATGTGGTACGACAGGGAATCGTGGTCCGCGTCCGTGGCGTGGATGGTCACGGTGAGGGTCTGACCTTCGATCACGGCCAGGTCGGGCACCCGGGAGGTGATCACGGGCACTGCGGCTTCCAGGCTGGCAATCCAGCCCAGCAGTAGGAAAAATATCACCGCCGGGCCGAGAGGCAGTCCTCTCACGGCGCGCCCGGCCGCCGGGGCGTCCGGGGGGCGATTCTGGCCTGATATCCGGTATTGGGGCATATCCGCGTTCGGTGGAGGTTTATTTGCCATGTAAAGGCACTTCACGATGACCGTTGCAAATGCAAGAACAGTGCCAGGCTGGGCAGAGATGCGCTCCGCTGCGACACGGCAGGTGCGCGCAAGAGGGGGGATGGCCGGTCGACGCTCCGGCTGTCTGCAACAAGAGGCTTCGGGGGGAAAGCCGGCGGGCGGGTGCGGAAAACCGCCCGCCCGCCGCCATAACTTCTGTCAATTGCGGCGGATGCCGATCACCATGCGGGCCTGGGGGCTCAGCTCGGCCACAGTCACCCCGTCGCCGAAACCCAGCTCGCTCAGCCAGTGGCGCACCTCATCCAGGCTGTAGCAGCGTCCGCCCTCGGTGCCCACCAGCATGTTCACCGCGAACAGGCTGGAAAAGGGCGGGTCCACCATGTCCTCATCCAGCAGGAAATCCTTGACTATCAGACGTCCCCCCGGCGCCAGGGCCTCGCGCGAGCGGCGCACCAGCTCGCGGCAGCCTGCCTCGTCCAGGGAGTGGATGATGTTGGAGATGAACACCAGGTCGTAGCCCGAGCCGTAATCATCGCTCAGATAGCTGCCGCGGCGGAAATCGATCCGCCCGGACAGCCCGGCGGCCTCCACCTGCTCCCGCGTGATCTCGTCGATCACCTCGGGCAGGTCGAACACGGTGGCGCGCATGCCGGGCGCCTGCTCGCAGAACGAGATGGCGTAGGTGCCGGGACCGCCGCCCAGGTCGAGCATGCGGCGCACCCCGCCCAGGTCGAGCAGGGCGCCGACTTTGGCCGCGCTCAGACGGGCGTTGTTGCTCATGCCCAGGATAAAATCGCGGCGCTGGCGCTTGTCGTCCTGGGGACGGCCCCCCTCGCCCGGGCGGCCGGTTTTCAGCACCTGCGGCAACTGCGCCCAGCGCTCGATCAGGTGGCCGGTGTGGCGGATAATGTCCCCCTGGTACCAGGGCTTGCCCCGCACCAGCAGCTCGGCGGCAATCTCTGAAAGCGAGAACCTGCCGTCCGGCTCTTTCTCCAGAAGGCGCATCCCGGCCAGGGCGTGCAGCACGATCCCTGTGGCACGCTCATCCAGGCCCTTCTTCTTCGCCACCTGCTCCGGGGTGAGCGGCCCGCCCTCCAGCAACTCGAACAGCTCGTACTCCGCGGCCGCGGTCAGCACCACCGCAGGCTGGAACCCCCGGGCCAGCGAGGTCAGTTTCTCTATCTTCTTATAAGTCTCCTCGTACGACTCCTGCATCTTCCTCCCCTTTCCCCGCTCACTACTTGGCAGACAGGTTGAAAAAGTCCCGCACGGCCCAGACATAATCGTGGCCGAGCTGGCGGAACAGCGCCGGAGTGGCGCGCACGGGGCCCTTGCCCTTGGGCTCGATCCAGCCCAGGCAGTGCTCGGGCGTGAACGCGGGCGTGCCCAGGCTGCTGGCGAACTGGCTGGAGACCCAGCCCAGGGCGCTGGAGACTGTCTTGTCCTCGCTGCGGCGGAAAGTGTACTTGCGCGCCAGCAGGTCGTAGAACTTGCCCTGCGCCTCTTTCACCGAGGCGGGAAGCGAGTCCCCGGCCGCCTCGATCAGCAGAAGGTTGTCGGCGATCGTGGTCAGGCAGTGGAAATCCATGAACAGGTCCAGATGGCCGTTGTGCACCACCCAATCGCCAATCAGGTTCTGCACCGACCCGACCTCCGGCTCCGGCACCACGCGGTCCCATTGGGAGGAGCGCTCCGTGTCCCAGTTCCGGTTGAGGTCGACATCGTGCATGTTATAGCGGTAGCCGCCGTGGAACACCGCATCCGGGTTGAGGATCGGCATCAGGTGGAAAATGGTTTTCTTGAGCAGCGCCTTCGAGGAATCGCTATCCTCGAGCAGGGCGGCGACCAGCCCCTCGCAGACCGGCCCGGCCGCCATCTCGTAGCCGTGCTGGGTGCCGGTGATCCAGACCACTTTCTTGCCGCTGTCCGCGGCCTGCGGGTCGGTGATCGTGATATGATAGATCGGCCGCCCCTCCACCGACAGCCCGGCCGGCTCCCACTGGAACTCGGGGCGCTCCTCGTAGCGGTCTATCATGGCCTGAAGGTCGTGCAGCACGTAGGGCGCGGCCCAGGCCAGGTAGAGAGATTCGCTCTTGGGGGTGAAACGGATGGTCACGGCCGAGGAATCGGGGTCGAACGTGTACTTGGCCTCCGTGAGCGGCTGCCAGTCCGGATCGATGTAGCTTTCCGCGGCCAGGGCGGTCCATTTGGCGTCGAACGTGTCGTCATCCGAGTACGGGGTGACCGAGGCGGGGATCGGGCGGTTCTTGCCGTAACCATAGATGCGCAGGCTCACCGGCCTGTCCTTGCAGCCGTCCAGCCGGAAAAAGAACTGGTTGCCCCATTCCAGACGAAAAGCGAAAGTGTAGGGCGAGTCCAGGAACACTCCGGTCTTGCCGTTCTCGAAACGGCTGGTGATCGAGGGCGAGCCGAGGCCTTTCTCGGGCAGGACCTCTATGCTGTAAACCGCCACATCACGCTCGCCCAGCTCGTTCTCCACGGTCAGGTGCACGTTGTAGGCCCCGGTGTGGTTGAAAATGTGACTCACCGTATCGCCCAGTTCATCCACCTCCACCAGGTCCAGGTCATCGAAATCCCAGTACATGCCGGTCAGTTTTTCGCCCTGTCCCGGGTCCGACTTGCGCCCGTCGAACTTCACGCTCTCGCCCACCCGCACACGGCGGCTGGTGGAGGTGATCGAGGCTTTGATGTCCGTGACCGATGCGGCGCTGAGCGGCACGGCGGCAAAAGTTGCCAGGAGCAGCAGAACCAGGGTGATGCCGGTGAATCCTTTCATTTTCCGTCTCCATTCTTTGATTTATTGTTAACTGACTCTTTCATGTCACATCCAGCGGCACCGCATTGTCCAAAGCGGCGCCCTCCCGGCAGAGCCGGGAGCGGTAGGCCAGCGCCTGGACTCCCTGGCCCAGCACGCGGCGCAGCGCCGCGCCGTACTGCGGGTCGACCTCGTCCGCCGGGCGCAGGATAGTGCAATCGGGCCGCTGCACCAGGTAGAAAATCACCGCCCTCTCGCCCGTTGCGGCAAGAGTGGCCAGCACCTCAAGGTGCTTGCGCCCGCGTTCTGTCACCGCGTCCGGGAACAGGGCCACGCCGTCCTGCCCCAGAGTCACGTTCTTTATCTCCACCCAGCAACCGGGACTGTCCGCTCGCTCCAGGCGAAGGTCCAGCCTTGTCCCCGGCGCGCAGACCACCTCGCGCCGAAGGCTGTCGTAGCCCGCCAGCTCCGGCACCTGGCCCGCGGCCACCGCGGCCGGGACCAGGGCGTTGGGCAGGCCGGTGTTCACCCCAGCCCAGCCGTGCGGCCCGGGAGCCACGCGCAGCAACTCCAGGGTCCAGTCCAGCTTGCGTCCCGCGCCGCCGTGCCAGGAGAGCAGCACCTCGCTGCCCGGCATATCGACCGTGGTCATGCGCCCGCTGTTGGGCACGTGCGCGGTCACAATCCGGCCGTCCGCCAGCTCCACCTCGGCCAGGAACCGCTTGTAGCGCCGGACCAGAGAGCCCGCGGTCAGCTCCGGGAACCGGATCAGCGGCGCGCTCACGGCGCTCCCGCCAGCGCCCCGGACAGGCACTGCTGGTAGTATCCAGCCAGGGCCCACTTGAGCAGGATGTCCAGCGCGATCAGCCCCAGGGCCACAGCCAGCATGCGCAGCACGTGGTTGCGCTTGTCGAGAAGGTCCAGGGGACGGTGCACGAACACCGCACCCAGGGCGGCCCCGGCCAGGATGAAGCCGATCACGCGGGACACGGCCCAGACCTGCCAGCCCAGGAGAATCGAGCTCCAGTGGCAGCCGCTGGCCGCGATCAGCTCTCCGACATAGAAATCCATATAGCCCAGCATGGCCGCGCCCATCACCAAGCCGAACAGGCCGCCGCTGGCCAGCGAGACCACGCAGAAAATCGCCAGATGCCGCAGGTGCACGGGCAGGAACAGGCGGATATCGCCCTCGGCCCCGGCGCCGCTGCGCACCCAGGCGAACATCTCCTCGCGGTAGGCCGCGCCGTGCCAGACCGCGTTCTCCATGGCCGCGGGCCACAGGACAGTCAGGCCCACCTGGAGCACTATTGTCATGGCCGCCCAGACCAGGGCCAGGCGCACCGCGGCCCAGTATTCGCCCTCGCGTAGCGGCCCGAAGAAAAGCAGAAAAAACAGGCCGCCGTTGAGCACGGGCAGCCACCACTGGCCGGGCAGAAACACACCTGCCAGGTGTGACACTGCGAGCGTGCCAATCAGCCAGGCCAGGCAGAACGTTTTGGAGCGCCAGCGCCCCACTACGGCCGGAACGACCATGCTCGACCCTCCACGGTTGCGATTCCAGACCCGCCGGGCGGACACTCCGTTCTGCTACAAGACGCCCGCAGGCGGCTGATCATTCACAATATATCAAGGTATGATCTTTATTCGCAGTGTCAAGGCCGGATAGAACACCGGCGATACTGAAAGAATTAATCCTCGGCACGCCGGGAGGAAAAAGATGTAGGGGAGGGTTTAAAACCCTCCCCTACACAGGAACTCCTATCGATCAAAGCCCGCCGGCGAGCCTGTCCGGCTCACAGAAACGCAGCTCCGGCGGCTCCGGGGCCTCGCCCAGGGCGTGGGCCAGACGGTAGAACTCGCGCAGTCCCTGAAGGTGCGCCTCGGTCAGCTCGTAGGAAATAAGCTGCCAGTAGCGCAGCACGGTGGCGCGGTCCAGGAACGGCCGCGCAGCCAGGATAGCGGCCACCAGGGCCTCATCCGGGTGCTTCAGCTCCTCGTGCGAGCGCCGCAGCTCGCGCCAGAACATGGCCAGCGGCGCGGCCTTGGCGCTCAGAGCCTCACGGCGCAGGGTCCAGAGGGCGAACACGAAAGGCAGGCCGGTGTGGGCGAGCCAGATCTCGCTCAACTCGTAGATATGCACTCCGGCGGGGGCGCGCATCCCGGCGGCCAGGGCCTTGTCGCCGATCAGCAGCACGGCGGGCGCGCGCTCCAGGGCCGGCTCCAGGTCGGTCAGCTCGGTGCGGAACGTGTTGCGGAAGCCGTAGAATTTTGAAAGGATTATCTTGAGCAGGACCACGGTGGTCTCGCTCTCGCCGGTCAGGACCACCTCGCGGCCGTCCAGCTCATCTATCGGCACGCGGCTGAACAGGCGGATGCTCCAGATCGGCCCCGTGGCCCCGATGCAGTAGCGCGGCAGGAGGAAATAGTCATCGGCGTGGCGGGCGTACTCCACCGAGGAACTGATACTGAGGTCGATCCCGCCGTGGCTCAGAAGGTGGTTCAGCACTGCGGGCGCAGCGGCGTGGAATTCCACTCCCGGCGCGGGCAGGCCGCGCCGCAGGCAGTGGAAGATATTGAAGCAGTTGGTGTATGAAATCTCGCCGACCCGCAGCGCTCCGGCCTGACTCTCCACGCTCTCGTTCCGTCCGCTTCAGTCCAGGGAGTAGTTGGGAGCTTCCCGCGTGATCGTCACGTCGTGGGGGTGGCTCTCTTTCATGCCCATGACCGTGCTCTGCATGAACTCGGTCTTCTCGTACAGCTCGGGGATAGTGCGCACGCCGCAGTAGCCCATGCCGGAGCGCAGGCCGCCCACCATCTGGTAGATCGTGTCGCCGGCGCGGCCCTTGAACGGCACGCGGCCCTCGATGCCCTCTGGGACGAGCTTTGAAGCCTCCAAATCCTCCTGGGCGTAGCGGTCCTTGCTGCCCTTCTTCATCGCGCTCAACGAGCCCATGCCACGATAGACCTTGAACGTGCGGCCCTGGAACAGCACTGTCTCGCCCGGGCTTTCCTCGGTGCCGGCCAGCAGGCTGCCCAGCATCACCGACTGCGCCCCGGCGGCCAGGGCCTTGACCATGTCGCCGCTGTAGCGGATGCCACCGTCGGCGATGATCGGCAGGTCGTGACGTCCGGCCTCCTCGGCGCACTGCAGGACCGCGGTGAGCTGTGGCACTCCCACTCCGGCCACCACGCGGGTGGTGCAGATCGAGCCGGGGCCGATCCCCACCTTGACCCCGTCCACGCCCTCGCCGGCCAAAGAGCGCACGGCGTCGGCCGTGGCCACGTTGCCCGCCACCAGTTGGATGTCGCCCAGCTCGCGGCGCAACAGGCGGACCATCTCGAACACCCGGCGGCTGTGCCCGTGGGCCGTGTCCACCACCAGGGCGTCCACCTCGGCGTCGCGCAGGGCACGGGCTCGCTCCAGGGTGTCCTCGCTCGTCCCGACAGCCGCGGCCACGATCAGACGGCCCTTGCTGTCCTTACTCGCGTTGGGGAACTGGGTGCGCTTGACCAGGTCCTTGACCGTGACCAGGGCCTTGAGACGGCCCTCGGCATCCACCAGGGGCAGCTTCTCGATACGGTTCTTGTGCAGGATTTTCTGGGCCTCGGCCAGCTCGATCCCCTCATGGGCGGTGATCAGCTCGTCGCCGGAGGTCATAAGCTCGCGCAGACGGCGGTTCATGTCGGTCTCGAACAGCATGTCGCGATGGGTGACAATGCCCACCAGACGGCCGTCCGCCTCGGTGATCGGGATGCCGGAAACCCGGCTGGTGCGCATCAGCTCGACCGCGTCGCTCAGGCGGGCCTCGGGCGGAAGGGTGAGCGGCTCGGTGATCACCGCACTCTCACTGCGCTTCACCCGCCGCACCTGCTCGGCCTGCTGGGCGATGGACATGTTCTTGTGTATCACGCCCAGACCGCCCTCGCGGGCCATCGAGATCGCCATCTCGGACTCGGTCACCGTGTCCATGGCCGCGCTGACAATGGGGATGTTGAGTTGGATGCCGCGGCTGAAGCGTGTGGAGAGGTCCGTCTCCCGCGGGAGGATGTCGCTTTTGCGCGGAACGATCATTACATCGTCGAATGTCAGCCCGACCTTTTCGATTATCTTTTTCATCGTAAATACCCGTCATTGTTGGTGTTCGGGCGTTTTAGACGCCCTGGAGCGGGGTTTTGAATAATATGTAAGTTTAACAGAGTGGGCTGGAAAAGTCAAAGGCGGCGAATGGGTGGCTGGTAGTCTCAGGCGGTAAAAACCGGTGTCAGGGTACGGTGTGCCGTGTCCGAACCAAAGCGTGAATCATGAACTGCCAACGTAGAAGGCAGGCTTTCCCGTAGGGGCAGGCCCCTGTGCCTGCCCCTGTCGGTCCGGGCGGCCACAGGGGGCCGCCCCTACGCAAAACGCAAAGATTGTACCGGCCCACGCCGGCTTTGCTTCTTTCGCCGAATAGGAAAGAATTGCCGCGATTCGGTTCACGGTGATGAACGAGGCAAAATCGTTCTCAGCGGTGCTCGCCGCTGCGGCGGTCGGCCTCGGAGTCCCAGACATTGCGGTCGACCGAGCGCGGCAGACGCTCGGCGGCCGGGAAATTGGAGTAGATCGCCACCGCGCCCTCGGCCCCGCCCAGAAGGTAGAGCCGCTCGCCGTCCGAGGCGGCGTCCGTGGGGCTGAGCGGAAGGCGCAGCCGCTGGTAGACCATCGCCCGGTAACCGTCCACCACGTAGAGCAGGCTGCGGTCCTCGTGGTCCAGCAGGTAGAGTTCCTCACCTGAGACATAGACGAAATCGCCGTCCACCGCGATCTCGTTCTGGCGGAAGAAATTGCGGCGGTCGGCCACGGTGAGGCTCCCCTCGCCGCAGATGTAGCCGTTGAGCGAGCCGGGCGGCAGGTAGATGTCCCGCGCGGTGCCGTCCACCGGCACCACGGCCGATGAGCGGTTGTCCCGCCGGTCGAAGACCAGGGCGTTCTGCGTGGTGCCGAACCAGCAGTAGGAGGTGTCGGGGTCGTCCCGGATCACCCCGATGCGGCCCGGGGTGGAGGTGAGGTCGAGCAACTGGCCGTTGTACATCACGTGCACCTGGCTGCCGTTGCCGCCCGACACGTAGTCCGCGGCCACGTAGGGCGGGTGGAACTTGAACGGCCGCAGCGGCCAGCTCCGGTCAAGGCCCAGGCTCTCCCCCACCCCGAAACGGTACAGGTCGTAGGCTGAGAGCACCCACGCGGCGCCGTCCCAGGTGAACATCCCCTTTCCCTCGGCCGGCAGCGGCACCCCGCCGAAACGGAAACGGCGCGACAGGTCCACCCTCTCCACACTGCGGTCCTGGTCCTCCACCAGGTAACTCTGCGAATCCCCCACCCGGGCGAACAGCCGCACTCCGCGGGGAATGTCGAGCGTGGCGCTGATCGAAAGCCGCGAGGGCGGGTAGTCCATGCCCACGGCCAGACTGTCGTCCACCATGGTCACCCGGTTCGCCGCGGCCGAGAAATCGAGGCTGCCCCCGGCGGCCACAATGTCCTCGATGATGTAGTTCTCGGGGTTCAGCACCATCACGTTGCCGCGGAACAGGTTGTTGACCACCACTTTCCGCCCGTGCTGCACCATGCGGCCGAGCAGCACGCCCACCAGGACCGAGAATTTCTCCTCCAGCTTGCCGGCATCCAGCACGGTGATACTGCTGGAAAGTCCGTTGGCCACCCACAGGGCGCCCTCACGTTCCAGAATCGGCCCCGGCCCAAACTCCACCTGCACCTGGTCGATCCGGCCCTGCAGGCCCTCATCCAAGACCAGCAGCCAGTCCATGCCTGCGCTGACATAGACTTTCGAGCCCAGGGGCAGCACGCGCTGGGCCGGTGCGGGGAGCCCGCGGTGGGCCGGGTTCGAGTAGGCGTCCGGGTCCAGGCTGTACAGCTCCTGCCCGGCCAGGGCGCAGAGCTTTTCACCTTTCGTGTCCGTGCCCAGGGTGGTCACCGCGCCGCCCAGGTCGGCGAGCTTGGTCAGGGAGGCCGTGCCGTCGCCGGTGGTCAGGCTGTAGACCGCCGAGCGTTCGCAGTCGCCCGCGGCCAGGAACAGCGCCTTCCCCTCGGCTGGGGCGCTCCAGGCCAGCAGCGGCGCGCCCAGCGAGAACTCCCGGCCCAGACGGGTGAAGCCCTCGGGCTCGCACAGCAGCACCCGGCCGTCTTTCTGCCCGGCCAGGAACACGATCCCGCTTTCCCGGTCCTCTGCGATCAGCCAGGGGGCGGCCAGGGTCACGGCCAGACGCGCCGGGCCATCCGCCGGTCGGGTCAGGTCCAGGCGCACCAGGTAGCCGTTCGTTTCATCGGTCAGGTACAGCCAGCGCGCATCCCGCGACAGAAGGACCGCGCCGGGGCTGAAATCCACGAACAGGGTGTCGGTGACCCGGTAGTCCTTGAGGCTCCAGACCAGCATGCCCGAGGCGGAGCGCTCCACCAGGTACAGCTCCTGGGAGGTCGGGTTGACCTCCAGCGAGCGCAGGCCCCGCGGCGCCGGGATCACCGCGTCCACATCCGGCCTGGCGGTGTTGATGACCGAGAGGTTATGCGAGGCCCGGTTGACCGTGAGCAGACGGTTGCCGTCCAGCGGCAGCAGTTCCTCGATCAGGGCGCCGTTGCCCTTGCGCGGCCCGAAATGGAACACTGCCTCCACCTCCAGGTTACGCCGCCCGGTGTCGTAGCGGAACCCATCCACCCGGTCCGCTCCGGGCACGGGCTTGGGACGCCAGACACGGGGGTCCATGTCCTGCCAGCCCAGCACGGGATAGGTGCGCACCAGCCAGTCAAGGGTCTCGGGGTCGAGCCGCTCGGCCACCTCGGGGTACTCGGGACGGCAGTAGCCGCCGGGAACGCGCTGGCAGGCGGGACGGGGCGGCGCGGCCTGATAGGGCAGGTGGAATGCGGCCTGAAGCCCGGTTGCAGCCAGACAGCAAGCCACAGCCAGGACCGGGATCAGGCGCATGAGGGACCGTATCGGCATTGAACGCTCCAGGCGTTCTGGAATCGAAACCAGGGTAGCAAAAGCGCAGAGACAAAAACGAGGGGCACGGCGAACCGTGCCCCTATGGGACTGATAAATATCATCCGAACCGGTCGAGGTTCCAACCTTTACAGGGGGGGTGCCTTTCGCGGTTTCACTCTGCATCACAGGCTTTCAGAACAGGTTCAGCGTGTCGGGCAGGGTCTTGCCCGCCAGCACGGTGCCGACAAAATTTCCCTGCGGCTGGGCCTTGCTCAGCACCTCGACCGCTTTCATCACCTGCTCATCGTACATCGACAAGATATGCTGCGAGACGTTGCGCTCGAACGCGGCATCCGCCACGTAGTAGTTCATCCACTGGTGGATGAGCTTGTCCGCCTGCCTGAACTCGGCCTCGCTCAGGTCGAAGCCGTTGTCGCGCATCAGCTGGCGGGCCTCTTTCATCATCTGCGGGGTGATCTTGAGCACCTTGTCCCGGAAATCGGGCACATAGCCCACCGCCTCGATCGAATCGCTCCCCAGCTCGGGGTGCGAGGTCTTGTACTGCACCGCGTAGCGGAACATCAGGTTGCGGAACAACCCCACCTGCTTGAATATCTTGCGCTCGACCGCGTTCAGGCTGTCGGGCCTGAGATAGAGGTCGGGGGTGATCCCGCCGCCGCCGTGCACCGGCCGTCCCGAGTCGGTCAGGTAGGTCTGGAGCGTGTCCTCGCTGGTGAGCAGGGCCTGGTGCTCCTCGCCCGCGCCCTTGTCGGCGTGGATGCAGCGTCCGCTGGGGGTGTAGTACTTGGCCGTGGTCAGCTTGAGCGCATAGTCGTCGCGCAGGTCGATGATTGTCTGCACCGAGCCCTTGCCGTAGCTGGTCACGCCCATGATCACGGACTTGTCGTGGTCCTGCAGGGCGCCGGCCACGATCTCGCTGGCCGAGGCGCTGCCGCCCGAGATGAGCGTGATCACCGGTGCGTCTTTCCACATCGGGGGCGTGGTGGCCCGGAACACCTTGTTCGACGAGCTGATCCGTCCGCGGGTCGAGACTATCACCTGGCCGGGGTCGAGGAACAGGTCGGCCACATCCACCGCCCGCGAGAGCAGCCCGCCGGGGTTGTCGCGCAGGTCGAAAACCATTTTCCTCATCCCGTGGGCCTTCAGGTCCTCGATGGCCTCGGCCAGCTCCACGCCGCTCTTGTCCGAGAACACACTCAGCCTCACGTAGCCGACATCGGGCGTGAGCATGAACTTGCCCTGGATGCTCTCGATCTTGATTATGTCGCGGGTGATTTCGAAATGGATATCCTCATCCACCCCCATGCGGCGGATCCAGATGTTGACCTGGGTGCCGGGCTTGCCTTTCAGGCGGCGCACCGCAGCCTCCAGCGCCATCTGCCAGGTGGGTTCCTGCTCGATGCGCACGATCCGGTCTCCGGCCTGCAGCCCGACCCGCGAGGCCGGGGTGCCGGGGATGGGGCTGAGCACTGTCAGCGAGTCGTCCCGGATCGAAATCTCGATTCCTATGCCGCCGAACTCACCGCGGGTCTGCTCCATCAGACGGTTGTGGTTGCGCTGATCCAGGAGCTGGCTGTGAATGTCCAGACTTTCCACCAGCCCGTCGATCGACTCCATCACCAGGTCCTCGGGCGGGATAGGGTCGACATAGTATTCCGACAGGACGTTAAGCACCTCGTTGAGCTGCATCAGGTTTTTCGCCCCGCCCGAGGCCCCCTCATCGGACTGGGAGACCCCGACCCCCATGCTCAGCATGCACAGCACAACGGCAATCAGGAACAGCTTGAAATATTTTCTCATCCCGGACTCGCTTTCGGCGAAGAATTCCCTCAAAGCAGCCTACCTGCCCATATCCTATAAAATCTATTATCCTTCTGGAGGAAAAGTCAACGCTCTTGGACCGGACAGCCACGATAAAACTGTTGGCGCGCGGTCAAATACAGGCGTTCATCCGGAACGGCAGGGGGGACTTACGGATAAGACGGCGGCGGGAAAGAATTATTCGAAGGGGGTTTCAGGCTCAGGAGCCGCCGTCCAATCGGATCATCTTGCGGCCGCCGGGCAGGTAGTCCTCGCTCACCGGGTTGTCCAGCTTGCGCAATGAGCGGGTGATCCGGGCGATGCGCCGGGCCTCGGAGACAATGTGCTCCACCTTGCTCAACAGTTTGGGGTCGCCGCCCTCCAGGTCGTGCAGCAGGAACTCGGCGTTGCCGATGATGACGGTCAGGGGGTTGTTGATCTCGTGGTTCACGGTCACTGCCAGCTCGCCCAGGGCGGCCAGGCGCTCTTGACGCATCAGGGCCTGCTGGGCCTCGGCCAGCTGGCGGTTTTTCTCCTCCAGCTCCCGGTTGGTCTCGGACAGACGGTTGAAATACAGCGCCCGCTCGATAATTACCCCCAGTTGCGCCCCGGCGATGGACAGCACGTGCAGGTCGTGGCGGGTGAAAGCCCCGGAGCGGCTGTGGCCGAAATTCATCACCCCGATCAGGCGGTCGCCCAGAAGGAGCGGGATCGAGAGGAACGAGCGCAGCGGCGACTCCTCATCGGATTTGCCGCGGTGCATGTCGCTCAGCAGGATCGGGCGTTTCTGCTTGGCCACCCAGGCGCTCAGGCCGTTGCCCATGTCGAAGCTGACCGGCTGGATCAGGTCGACCACGTGGCCCTTGCTGGCCACCACGCGCAGGCGCTGCTCGGACTCGTCGTTTATGAACAGGGCGGCGAACTCGAACTCGGCCAGCTCCTCCAGCAGGTCGAGCACCGAACCGAAAACCACCTCGGTCTCAACCGAGGACTGGATTACCTGGCTGATCTTGAAAAGGGTCTCGAGTTCCCGAGCGCCCAGTCCGTTTTCTTTCCCGTTCTCTCCCATGATACCTCAATAATCGGGCGGGGGCGTCTGTGACTGAAATATTTGTGGCAGCGGGCAGTCGCGCCGGGGGGTTGCCTGGCGCACCGAAGCGGCCGGAGGGGGACCGTGCGTTCAGCGCTTGATCCGGACAAGCCTGGAGCCACAGATCGGACAGAGTCCGGGCTTGTCCGAAATAATATGCACCTCATCCTGCCAGTAGCAGATGTAGCGGTCACCCAGCGGTTTCTGGATGCCGGTCATGATTGACTCGAAAGTGGCGCGGGCCAGGTTCTCCACCGTGTGCTGCTCCAGCAGGCCGCGGGTGCGGAAATCCAGGTACACATTGGGGTCCTCCACTATCGGGTACATCTGGAAACTCCGTCCCAACCCGGCCTCGCCGCGCACGCGCCTGGAATACTGGAGCGCACCGGTCTTCACCTCCACCAGGTCCAAGTCCAGCTCGATCCAGCCCGTGACCTTGTTCCGGTGGAACAGGTGCGGGATCGTGAACCCATCCATGCGGTTCAGGCCGCAGGTGGAAAGCCGCATGAAAGCCACGTAGTCGCAGCCGGCCAGCTCGCCGATCTTGGACAGAAGGCCCGACTCGTACACCTCGGGCGCGCTCAGGCGGTTGCGGCGCAGGACATCCCGGATGTCGTTCTCGGTCCGGACAGTCATGTAGTCGGCCGAGCGCAGCCAGGAAATCACTGCGCGCTGGAACTCCTCCATCTTGTAAGGATAGCCCTCCTCTGCGTTGCGCACATTCAACAGGCAGAGGCTGGTGGGCGGATAGACCAGTTTCTCGGGCGGCAGCTTGCTGCCGTCCGACCGCCCCTGGGCCGCGAGCCCCGTGACAGCGGCCAGGACCAGCAGCGCGGTCAGCGTCACTATCGCCCCGCCCCTCGCTGTCCCCCTTATTTTATACATTGATCTGCAGCTCCAGTTCCATTTCACGGTCCAGGTCGCGAGCCGCGGAGCGGGACAGGTTCGCATCACCCAGGGCACGGGCCTGCCCCAGCTCCATGGCCGCCGGTTTCGGCTGGGCCGTGCGTTCGGCCGCCGGGCTGGAGGAGAGCGCCCATTTGACTTCCTCGCGCGAGAGCCCCATCTCCTGGGCGATGTCGCTGACTGTCCAGTTCTTGGCCCTGAGTTGACGGATCAGGCGGGACTTGACATCCTCCCTGGCCCGGCTGAACCCGGCGGAGGCCGCCTCGACCCTGACCGCGGGCGAGGCCAGTTGCTCCTTGATCCGGCGGGCGATGTCGGCGCCGTAGACCGGGCCGCTGCCTGCGGGTCGTCCCACGCGCAGGTCCATGCCGCGGGCCATGGCCGCCACGGGCTGGGCAGCGGGGTGCGGGGCGCCGCTGTCGGCCGGGACGGCTTTCTGCTTGGCGGCCAGCTCGCGGGCCAGCACCTGGGCCACCTGCTGACGGCGCTCGATCGACTGGGCCGCCTGGCGCAGAGTGATAGTTTCGGGTTGGGCCGCAGCCGGAGCGGGAAGCGCTTTCACGGCCATGTCCTTGCCGGCGCGTCCAAACAGACGCAGCCCGAACCGTCCGAGGGCAAAACGCTCGCCCATAAGGGTGAGCAGGAACAGAAATCCAGTGGCCAGGGTGAGGATAATCACCTGCTTGCGCAGCAGCGGGATGCCCGTGCGCTGGACAAAAGCGCCGACCAGGCCGCGCAGCCGCTGCAGCGGGCTGGTGCCGGCGGGCTGCAACGCAGCCGCCGCAACTGCCGTAGAGCCGTTGTTCGGCGTGGATTCAGCGCCCTGCGCCCGGTCGGCTGGAAGCGGCTGGCCGGTGGCGCCGCTGGCCTGGGCCAAACCGGCGGAGAAGCCCGTGGTATCGGTGGACTGGCTGTCGGGAAACATGGGGGCCCCGGCCTTGGAGGCCATACCATCAAGGGACTCGGCCTCGGGGTCGGCGCGCTGCTCCACCGGCTCGGCACGGTTGGTCCCGGCGCCGGAGGTCTTGCCCAGCGAGCGCTCGAACCAGACCGCCGATTCGGCCGGACGGTTCAGGTCCTTGTAGACTATGCCGAGCTGGAAACAAGCCTCGGGGTTGGTCGGATTGAACGAGAGCGAGTGCTGGAAATGCGCCGCGGCCTGTTCGAGGTGCTTGTCGTTGCGGGCCTGGAGGCCCAGGTCGAAATACGCGCGGGCCGAGTCCAGGTCGATCCGGGGGCCCGCCTCCTGCATGGGGGCGGGCGCGCTCTCCACGGCCGGGCTCACTGCCACCGGAAGGCTCTCGGGCGTGGAGACAGTGATCGCGGTCAGACCGGCGGCGTGGGCGGCGCTCTCCATGGCGCGGTAGTCCACCTCGGGATGGGCCGCGGCCAGCTCCAGGCGGCGCGCCGGGTCGGGCACCGCGGCCGAGAAACCGTTCCAGCGGCGGCGGAAAGAGTCGCGGTCGCCGCTGGCGTGGGCGAGCCAGGCCAGGAACAGGCGCGACTCGTGGGCATACTGCCCGCTGCCGAGCGACTTTTCGAAATTCACCTCGGCCATCTGCGGCTGCCTCTGGCGCATACGGATCAGGCCGGCCTGGTAGTAGCTCTCGGCGGCGCTGTGCCCGGAGCGGATCGCGTTGCGGAACGAGATCAGCGCGGCCTCGTCGCTGCCCTGGCGCACCTGCTCCAGGCCGTGGGAATAGTAATCGATGTTCGGAGAATTATCGTCGCCCTGAACCGACGAGGCGGCTGCGCGGCTCACCTCCAGCACGAAACGCGGCGGCTGGCCGATGTTGTAGGTGCGAAGGCTGAACGGGTGGCGCAGCTTGATCCGGGCCACCGTGGCCCCACCGGCGAGCGGCAGGAACGTGATCGACTCCACGTGCGGGTTGTTCTCGAAGACATAGGACTGCTCGGGCAGCCGGGTGATGTCGGTCCCGTCGAAACGCACCAGCACCAGCTCGCCCCCCGGCTGCGGCTCCACCGCGGTGCGGGCCTCGCCCTCCAGGCTGAAAACAATCCGCGCGTACTCGCGCTCGCTGAACACCTGCAGGCCGTCCAACGAGGCGGCCGCCGCAGGACCGGCCAGCGCGGCCAGGCCTGCCGCTGCTATTGAGATACGGATGAGTCTGAGCATGGTTATGTCCGTTGCAGAAGGCTCGCTGACTGCTTTCCGGCCTCCGGCCGGTAAAATTGTCCTGCAGCGGTAAATGGCAATACTCGTGCCAGCGGTGAAAGGGGACGGAATTCAGGTTTGACGGGGCTTGGAGCGGTGGAGCAAGCGGAGGGGCCGATGGCGCCGGAACATTTTGCCGGGGAGGTGCGGAGAATAATGCGCCCGGAGCGGACAGGATTTTCCGATCAAGCTCTCAGGCTGCCGCGGCCGCCAGTCTCGCCCGCGGCCAGGGACTCCGGGCGGGTGTACTTGCCCAGGACGATGTTGATGAAAGTCTCGGCGGTTTCCATCTCGCCGTTAAGGGCCTCCAGGTAAAACGGCAGGTCCACCCGCCCGTCCTGCGCACGGCGCAGGGGGACCAGACGCAGCACGCCGCGATAGAACGGCGGCACAAGGTCATCCCCGCCCGAGCCGATCCGGGCCGCGCGGGCCAGGATGTCGGCGAAATGCACGATGGCGCAGAGCTCGGGCCTGATCCGCGCGGTCAGGGGCACGTGGTGCAGGCGGATCGCCTCGACCAGGGTCTCGGGAAGGTTCCACCTGCGGGCCAGCCAGCTTCCCACCTCGGTGTGGTTGGCCTCGAACACCCGCTCCTCGGCGCGCGCGATCAGCATCTGCTCCTCGCGGGCGATCTGCAGGCTCTCGGAATAGCGATCGGTCTGGTACTGGCTGAGGATGACCTTGCCGATGTCGTGGATCAGCCCGGCGACAAAGGCCTCGGACTCGATGGCCCTGAGGCCGTGCATCCGGGCGAGCATGCGGCTGGCCACGCCCACGCCCACGCAGTGCTCCCAGAAACGGCTGTAGTCCAGCAGCTCGCCGTCCGTGCGCGCCCGGGCGAAACGCGAGATGACCGAGACCGAGAGGCCCAGGTTCTTGATGGTCTCGAAACCCAGGACCACCACGGCCAGGTTGATCGTGGAAATGGGGTTGGGAAAGCCATAGAAAGAGGAGTTGGCCAGCTTGAGTATCCTGGCGGTCAGCACCTGGTCGGTGTTGATGAGCCGGGTAAGCGAGCGGGCCGAGCTGCGCGGGTCGTCGATGATCTCGAGCATCTTGGCCACGATGGTCGGCAGGGTCGGCAGATTGATAATGGTCTGCGTGATACGCTTGAGCCGTTCCCGGTCGACACGCGTCTGTTTCTGCATCCTCATCGCCCCGGCCGCACCGTTGTGCGGCTGCGCCCGCCGTTGTCAGGCCCGCAGATCGATCCGTCGTATCACGGGCGCTGCCTCATTCTGCGGGCCGCTTCCCTGCGTCCCCGCCTCGATGTCCTCGCCTGCCGCGCTATCCGAATCCGTCTCTTCCTTCTCGCCGCGCCCGCCGCTGTCCTCGCGGCTGGCCGCATCCCGGTCGATGGCCTCGAGCCGCTCGATCAGCACCTCATCGAAACGCACCGGCTCATCCGGGGAAGAGGCGACACTTTTTTTCCGGGGAGGTGGAACAAAATTCATCTCACCGGAGATCGGCGCCAACATGCACATCACCTCCCTCACCGTCGCACCGTGGCCGCCAGATTACGGAACTGGAACAGGCTTTAGAGGTTACGGTTACTGGCGACACGTTGGAGGCGTCAGTTGCGTCGATAATTATATGCAAGAAAAGTGCCGGGGCACCGGGAAGGAGTATGCCGGATGAACCGAAAGGGGACCCTGAAAGGTGAATCAGAAAGAGGCCTTGAGTTTCCCGCGCAGACGGAGCATCGACTCGGTGTGGATCTGGCAGACCCGGCTCTCCGAAATCTGCATCACCTCGCCGATCTCTTTCAGAGTCAGCCCCTCGTAATAGTAGAGCGCCACCACGAGCTTTTCGCGCTCCGGGAGATTGTTGATCCCGTCGACGAGTATGCGTTTCACTTCCTCACGCTCCAGTTCGGTGATCGGACCGTGGCTGGTCGTGTCCTCGATGACCTCGCCCAGCCGAACAGACTGGTCTCCGTCCTCGTAAACCGTATCGTTGATCGAAAGGAACGAGATCGGGCTGACCTCCTCGAGCATGTTGCGGTAATCGGCCAGGCCCACGCCCAGGCGCTCCGAGGCCTCCTGTTCCGTGGCCGGGCGGCCCAGCTCGGCCTCCAGGCTCTGCAGGGTATGCTCGATCTGGCGCGATTTCTTGCGCACGCTGCGCGGGACCCAGTCCAGGCTGCGCAGCCCGTCGATTATCGCCCCCTTGATCCGCAGGGCGGCGTAGGAGGTGAACCGCACCTGCTTCTCAGCCTTGAAATTCTCGATTGCGTCGATCAGGCCCAGAACGCCCAGGCTCTTCAGGTCGTCCAGCTCCACCGAGTGCGGCAGCGAGACCGCCAGGCGCTCCGAGATGTAGCTGATCAGCGACAGGTTGGCCAGAAGGATTTTTTCTTTTGTCTTCGGGTTGTGACTCTTCTGGTACTCGGCCACCAGCTTTTCAACCTGGCGGTTGCGACGGGCGCGCTCCTCGGCGCGCTCCTCGCGGACCGCGCGGTAGGCCTCGCGCACTTTCTCGCGCTTGCTTTCCTTGATGCCCTCTAATGTCTGGCTGCCATCGTTCATGCTTTCCTTCCCGAACGCCACTGTTCACAGTCGCAGAACAGGTTTCTCATTGGTCGGAGCCCCGGCCGGCGGCGCTCTCAAATTCCATCTCTTCCTCGGTCTCACCGGCTTGGGGAGTCTCCTCCCCGAAACCGGGGCCGGAGGGCTCCTCGAAGCCTGAGGCGATCCGGCTCTCCACCGAGTTCACCAGGCGCAGAAGGAACAGACGGATAAAAAATCCGAGCAGGCTGAAAATCACGGTCACCAGCACGGAACGGAACAGCGCGGTCAGGAACGGTATGCCGCTGACCACGCAGACCAGCAGTGACAGGTAGCCCAACAGAAAAGCAAGCTTGAGGATGTTGAATTCCATTGACTCCCGCTCCGCACAGCACCCCGGCCAGGCCGGAAAAGGTCAGACTATGTTGTTGACCACCAGGCGCGCGATCTTGCCCGCATCGGCCGGCTCTATGTCCTCGGGCACCTCCTGCCCGAAAGTGACATAGCTGAGCGGCAGCGCGCTGCTCTGCACCACCGAGATGATTGAGCCGAAAGTGAGGGTCTCGTCGAACTTGGTGAACAGAAGACGCTCGCGCTGCTTCATCCGGAAACGCTTGATCGTGCCTTTCAGGTCGCGCGGCTTGGTGGTGATCGAAACGGTCAGATGCACCTCGTCCGGGTCGGCCGCCTCAAGGAAAGCGCGCAGGTCCTCGATCAGACGGTCGTTGTACTGGCTGGCCCCGGCGGTGTCGACCAGGATCACCTCCTTGTCCTTGTGCTTTTCGATGGCGCGGGACAGGTCGCGCGGGCTGTGGACTATCTCCATCGGGATATCGGCGATCTCGCTGAACGTGCCCAGTTGCTGGGTGGCGGCCACGCGGTAGGTGTCGGTGGTGACCAGGGCCGTGCGGCAGCCGCCGTAGAACCGCTTGTTCGTGGCCAGCTTGGCCAGGCTGGTGGTCTTGCCCACCCCGGTCGGCCCGACGAAGGCCAGCACCAGGGGGCCGCTCTGGCGCACCGGCGTGGGCGCGGCGATCTTGATCAGGGCGGTCAGCTCATCGATCAGGAACTTCTCGACGAATTCGCGGTCAGAGTACTGTTTCTCGCTGAACTGGCCGTAGAGCCGCTGGATCAGGCTGACCGCGATCGATTCCTCCAGCTCGCTGTCCACCAGGCGGCGGTAAATTTCCTTGAGCGCGGCGGGCAGGGCCGGCATCCGCTGGTAGCGTATCTGCTCGGCCATCTCGCCCATGGTGTTCTTGATGTCGTCGAGCTGGCGCTGCAGCAGCCGCATCGGCGAGCCGTCCCAGCCACCCGAACCGCCCAGCGGACGCGCCGGGGAAGCGGGAGCGGCGGCGGCGCCTCCTCCCAGCGGGAGCACCGGCGCAGGCGTCTCCACCGCACCGGCGCCCTTGAGCAGGTCGCGGAACTCCGGCGCGGGCGGGTCGGCCACTGCGCCCGTGTCGCCCACCGTGTAGGAAACCCGTGCCGCGTTGCGTGACCGCCGACCGGCACTTTTTGCAGCCACCGGAACGGCCACGTTCTCCTCGTTTGTGGCGGTCAGTTCCACCATCTCGCGGCCCAGGAAATCGAGCATCCCGCCGCGGCTGATCTTGCGTGAACCCAGGATCACGGCGCTTTCGCCGAGGTCCTTCTTCATCTTTTCCAGGGCTTCCTTCATTGTGGGGGCAACGTACTTTTTCACTTTCATCGGGCAGACCCCGCCATTTCAGGCACAATGGTGCCGTAGGAAACAATTTCCGCTGTCTGGGGCAGTTCCGCGTACGAAATCACCACCAGGTTGGGGAAAACCGGCTCGACCAGACGCTTGAAATACTGGCGGATCGTGGGCGAGCAGACCAGCAGCGGCTGAAGGCCCTCGTTGCTCATGGCCTCGACTTTCCTTTTCAGGTTCGAGGTGAGATTCTCGATATACCTGGGAGGCATAGCAAGAGGCGTGCCTTTCCCCACGCTCGACTGGATCGTGTCGATAATGGTGCGCTCGACCTCCGGGCTGAGGGTGATCGCGGTCACTTTGCCCTCGCTGTCCCGGTAGATGCTGAAAATGGTGCGGTTGAGCGCGTGGCGCACATACTCGGTCAGGGTGTTGAGGTCCTTGGTCTGGTTGGCGTAGTCGGACAGGGCCTCCAGGATCGTGACCATGTCGCGCACCGGCACGCGCTCGCGCAGAAGGTTCTGCAGCACTTTCTGCACCGAGCCGACCGATAGTACGTTGGGCACCAGCTCGTCGATCAGGGTGGCGTGCTCTTTCTTGACGTTGTTGACCAGGGTCTGCACGTCCTGACGGCTGAGGATCTCGAACGCGTGGCGTTTCAGGATCTCCATCAGGTGCGTGGCCAGCACGGCCGGGCTTTCGACCACGGTGTAGCCGCTCAGCTCGGCCTGCTCTTTCTGCTGCTCGGTGATCCAGAGCGCAGGCAGGCCGAAAGCCGGCTCCACGGTGTCGATGCCGGGGATGCGCTTTTCCACTGTGCCGGGGTCGAGGGCCATGAAGCTGCCCACCATCACCTCGCCGCGGGCGGTCTCGATGCCGCGTATCTTGATCACGTACTCGTTGCTCTTGAGCTGGATATTGTCGCGGATGCGGATCGGCGGCACGATCATGCCCAGTTCAAGGGCGCACTGCTTGCGAATCTCGGTCACGCGGGCCAGAAGGTCGCCCCCCTGCTCCACGTCCACCAGCGGGATCAGGCCGTAGCCGATCTCCAGCTCCAGCGGGTCGACCTGGAGGTATTCCTCGATCTGGGCCTTGACATCCTTCTTCTCGTCCCGGGCCGGCTCCTCATCCTCGGCGGGGGCCTTTTCCCTGGCCTCCAGCTGCTTGCGCGAGCCGACTCCCATCAGGCCCACAATCGTGGCCATGACCAGGAACGGAAACGTGGGCAACCCCGGGGTGAAACCGAAGAACATCAGCACCACGGCGGTGATGTACAGGGCGCGCGGCTTGGCCATGAGCTGGCTCTGGATGTCGAAGCCCAGGTGGCTCTCGCTGGAGGCGCGGGTGATGATCACGCCCGCGGCGGTGGAGATGACCAGGGCCGGGACCTGGCTCACCAGGCCGTCGCCCACGGTGAGTAGGGTGTAGGTCTTGATCGCGTCGGTGAAGCTCATGCCGCGCTGGGCCACGCCGATCACGAACCCGCCCAGGATGTTGATGAACGTGATCAGCAGGGCCGCGATGGCGTCGCCGCGCACGAACTTGGCCGCGCCGTCCATGGCCCCGTAGAACTCGGCCTCGCGGTCGATCTTCTCGCGCCGCGCCCTGGCCTGGTGCTCGTCGATCAGGCCGTTGTTCAGGTCGGCGTCGATCGCCATCTGCTTGCCGGGCATCTTGTCCAGGGTGAAGCGGGCCGCCACCTCGGCGATACGGCCCGCACCCTTGGTCAGCACGACAAAATTGATGATGACCAGGATGGCGAAAATTATGATCCCCACCACATAGTTGCCGCCGACCACGAAATTGCCGAACGCCTCGATCACCCGGCCGGCGTAGCCCTCGCTCAGGATCAGACGCGTGGAGGCCACATTGAGCGACAGGCGGAACAGGGTGACCATCAGAAGCAAGCCCGGGAACACCGAAAACTGGAGCGGCTCGGTGGTGTAGAGCACCACCACCAGGATCAGCAGCCCGATAGAGATGTCCAGGGTGAGCATCAGGTCCATCAGCAGCGGCGGCATGGGGATGATCATCACAACGAGGATCAGCACCAGCCCCACTGCGAGCAGGATGTCGCTATAGTGGGAGAAGCTGAAACCGCCGCCTTTTTTCGCTGCGTTTGCCACTGTCCGGCTCCGTCAGTCGTTTCGTTCCGGGACTTTATCTTCTTCTACGTAGGGGCGGACCCATGTGTCCGCCCGGATTCTGCCGATATGTTCTTCCTATAGGGGCACGGCGTGCCGTGCCCTTCTCGCCTCAACGCCCGCAAGCCTTTCCGCCTCAGGCGATGCGTTTCTTCTTCAGGCGGTACACGTAGGCCAGCACCTGGGCCACGGCCTTGTACAGGTCGGCCGGGACCTCCTGGCCCACGTCCACGGACTTGAACAGGGCCTGGGCCAGGGGCTTGTTCTCGATCACCGGGATATCGTTGGCCCGGGCGATCTCCTTGATCTTCTCGGCCACCAGGCGGGCGCCCTTGGCCAGGACCATCGGGGCGCGCATGGTGGCTATGTCGTACTTGATCGCCACGGCCAGGTGGGTCGGGTTGGTCACCACCACGTCGGCCTCTTTCACGTCCGCCATCATGCGCTTGCGCGCCATCTCCATCTGGATAGAGCGGATACGGCTCTTGACCGCCGGGTCGCCCTCCTGCTGCTTGCGCTCCTCCTTGACCTCCTGACGGCTCATGCGCAGCTTGCGCCGCTGCTCGAAACGCTGCCAGAGGTAATCGAGCACGGCCATGGCCAGGATCAGAAAGGCGATACGCAGGCTGAGCTTGAACATCTGGGTCATCAGGTAGAGGAAAATCTGCCCCGCCTCCTGGTCCAGCAGGGGGATGTAGTCGACAAACATCCCGCGGATGGTCCAGGCCGCCAGGCCCGCCACCACAGTCACCTTGAGCAGGCTTTTTACCAGCTCGATCACGGTGCGGGCCGAGAAAAAGGCACGCTTGATCCCCTCCAGCGGGTTCATCTTGCTGAACTTGGGGCTGAGGGGCTTGAACGTGAAATTCGCCCCGGACTGCGCCACCCCGGTCAGCACTCCCACCACCATGACCAGGGCAAAAATGGGCGCCATCAGCTTGATGCAGAACAGCACCGACTCCTGGGCCAAAGTCGGCAGGCTGTCGCTGGTCAGCTCGATCTCGGGGGCGTGGATGAAAATGAAGCGGCTGGCCAGGCCCATGTCCTGCCACATCCGCCAGCCGATGAAATAGAGCGCGGTTATCCCGGCCAGCAGGACCATCGCGCTCGACAGCTCGGCCGACCGGGGTACGTTGCCTTCCTCCCGGGCGTCATCCAGCCGTTTCTGACTGGGGTCCTCTGTCTTTTCCTGAAAGCTCTGTTCCTCGGCCATCGCCTCTTATCCCATGCCCATCAGACGCAGGGCGATCATGAAATCGTTCTCCATCCGTCCCACCAACCGCCCGAACACGAACGCGAAAAACGGCAGGCTTATCCCCAGCAGGATCAGGCCCAGCCCCACCTTGACCGGAAAGCCGATGATGAAGACGTTGATCTGCGGCGCGGTCCGGGCGATGAAACCCAGGGCCACATCCGCCAGCAGCATCGCCACCAGCACCGGCGCCCCCATTTTCAGGGCGATCACGAACACCTCGCCGCTCATGCGGATCAGCTCGGAGGGCAGGCGCGGGTTGAGCACCACTCCCCCCAGCGGGATCACCTGGAAACTGGCCGCCATCGCCTTGAACAGGAAATGGTCCCAGAACAGGCTCAGGTAGATCAGGATTGCCAGCAGGTTCTGCATCGAGCCGATGACCGAAATCTGCTCCTCGCTCATCGGGTCGATGATGTTGCCTATGCGCAGACCCATCTGGAAGCCTAACAGGTCTCCCGCAAATTGTATTCCAGTGAACAGAAGAGTGGCGATGTAGCCGAACACGAACCCCACCAGCAGCTCGCGGGCCACCATGACCACGTAGGGCACCAGGGCGTCGGGGAACGTAACCCGCGCGATGTCGATCGTGGGAACCAGCACCATGGTGATCACCAGGGCCAGCCCGATACGCACCAGGCGCGGCACGTTCTCCGAGCCGAAGAACGGGAGCATGAAAATCACCCCGCTCACCCGGAAAAAGATGATCGAGTAGATTTCTATCTGACGGAGCGTTATTTCGGCCACCGGCAACATCGGCCGGGCAGTCCTTTCCGGGCGACTGTGCCGCTTTCGCTGTCAGGCTGGCGGCAACTGTTGCCCTGTACACTGTTCTACAACCCTGTGACCGGTATACTTTTATTCGAGGCCCTGCCCGCGGGCCGGACATTTTTGCCGGGCAGTGCGGCCGCGTTCACTTGATATAGTTGGGAATGTTGGTGATCAGGTCAGCGGTGAACGTGAGCAGCGTGTTCATCATCCAGGGGAAAAACAGGATCAGCGCCGCGGCCACGGCCAGAATCTTGGGGATGAAAGTCAGGGTCTGCTCCTGGATCGAGGTGGCGGTCTGCACGATGCTTATCGCCACGCCGATCACCAGGCCGGCCAGCAGCATGGGAGCCGCGACCAGGACCGAGGTCATGAACACCTCGCGGCCCAGATGGATAACGAACTGCTCGGTCAAGCTTCACCTCCGCTAATTGAAACTTCGCATCAAGCTGCTCACCAGCAGGTACCAGCCGTCCACCATCACGAACAGCAACACCTTGAACGGCAAGGAGATAACCACAGGCGGCAGCATCATCATACCCATTGAAAGAAGCACGCTGGAGACAATCATGTCGATCATGATAAAGGGCAGATAGATCAGGAACCCGATCTGGAACGCGATACGCAGCTCGCTGATGATGAAGGCCGGGATGATGGTCAGGGTGGGGATATCATCCGCGCTCTTGGGCTTTTCCATCTTGCTCATGAACACGAACAGAGATAAATCCTTCTCGCGCACCTGTTTGAGCATGAAGGTGCGGATGGGCTTGAGGCCGCGATTGAACGCCTCGGCCTGGACTATATCGTGCCTCAGGTAGGGCTGCAGCGCGCGGTCGTTGATCTCGGTCCAGACCGGCATCATGATGTAGAAAGTGAGGAACAGGGCCAGGCCGATAAGTAACTGATTCGGCGGCATGCCCTGGGTGCCCAGGGCCTGGCGCAGAAAGTGGAACACCACCACGATCCGGGTAAAGCAGGTCATCATGATCAGGATCGAGGGGGCGAGCGAGAGCAGGGTCATCAGGAACAGTATCTGTAGTGTGATCGCCAGGTCCTGCGGGTTATGGCTCTGGCCCACGCCGACATTGATGCTGGGGAAAAGCATGCCGCCGCCCGTTGGCGCGGCGGCCGGGGCCTGGGCCTGGGCCGCGCCGGTCAGGCACATGACAAGGCCGAGTATGACAAGGGAAGCCCAGGCGGTCCAGCGCACTTTTCGCAGCCAGCCGAGCTTGCGGACAATTTTGGACAAGATGACGTTCTCCGGTGAAGAAAAAGGGGGAATTATTTTCTGCACCGGTGAGATTGCAAATCGCGTGCCGTGGGGGTGGATAAAATATTTTTACTTTACACTTGATTTACTGCGAGTTCTGTGATTATATTTCAGTAAAATCCAGACCAAAAGGAGAATTTATGAGAACAATTAGAATTTCTGAGGAAGTATGGAATGAAATTGCCAAACGTTGTTCATTTGGAGAAACACCAGATATTGTACTCAGGAGAGTATTTAGTATCGACAATCCAAAACAGGAGAAAAAGATGGAAATCGCGAGACCAAGATTTGCCCAGAAAAGAATGACTGCAAGAATTGCAGAAAATTACATGCTTATTTCTTTCAAGGGCGGCGCTTCCAAACGTTTCCTTCTGCCATCGAAAAATGACAAATCGGCGATAAAAAGAGCGACTGAAGAGGCTATGGGATTTGCTGATAGCAATGGCGCCTCACATGGGCAAATAGAAGCAGTGAGAAAGGCATTTACAAGTGCTGGGTATTGGATAAACAGGTAATAATCTGTTCAAAGAAGCGGAGGTCATTATGATAATGTTCAATTTCCAGCTAAACGAATCGTTTTTCAACAGCACAAGGCATCCGATTACGATAAAAAGAGGCTCGAACAACTATAATTATGTAAGCAAAGGAGATGTAACTATTGTTTTCCCGCATGGAGAGCGTTATAGGGGATATATTTACAACAGCACTTCAAGCACCAGTGCTTATTTTCAGCTATGCATGCATGGCAAGGATATTCTGCCAACATATTTGAAAATCCAAGACAGGATGTTGATTGTTATAATTCAGAACAGAAAATCTAACTATGCGATCATGGAATATCTGTCAGCCCAATGATGGCGAGTACTTACAAAGCACTGCCAAAATTTCTTGACCTTTAGTTTGTACTATGAGATTTTAATCTGAGAGTTCGGAATCTCCGTCTTTTCAGGAATAGTGGCATGACTCGGATAAAGTTGAACACAGATGAAATAACCGCTTTCTGCCGGCGGAACCACATCCGCAGGTTCTCTTTCTTCGGCTCGGTGCTGCGGGAGGATTTCGGCCCGGAGAGCGATGTGGACATCCTGGTGGAGTTCGAACCGGGGGCTGAGCCAGGCCTGTTCGGCATGGCGCGCCTGGAGCGGGAGCTGCGCTCCAGGATCAGCCTGACCGCGGCCCTGGATTACGACCGTCTGTACCGGCATGTGGACCCGGCTGCGAACACCTACGGCGCAACCCGGGAGGGCGGGCAAATGTTCGGCAGGATAGTACAGGCCAGCCGGGCGCATTTCTACAATTTCTCGCTGGGGTTGAAAGTCGGTATGTAGCAGGATTACGGTCAGGCCACCTCACGCGGCCCGCCTACCCGCCCATCCGCAACACAAAACGTCTCCCGGCCGCCCTCCTTTTGCCTTTCCCGGCTTTCTGCGTTATATTGCGCATCTTCTCCCGGCCCGGCTTGACCTTCCGCCCGGAATGTAGAAATAATTATATAGACTATGGCCGGTCCGGGCGGAGAGTATCGCTCTGGGACTCAACGTTCACTTCAGCAGCCGAACTTTGCATAAAGGAGAACCCGATGGGCCTCAACGTTCCGCAGAAAATCCTGAGCGAACACTTGGTCTCGGGCCAGCTCACTCCCGGCGCCGAGATCGCGATCCGGGTGGACCAGACCCTGACCCAGGACGCCACCGGCACCATGGCCTACCTTCAGTTCGAGGCCATGGGCATCCCGCGCGTCAAGACAAAGCTCTCGGTCAGCTACGTGGACCACAACATGCTCCAGACCGGCACCGAGAACGCGGATGACCACCGCTACCTCCAGAGCGTGGCCAAAAAGGTGGGCGCGCATTTCAGCCGCCCCGGCAACGGTATCTGCCACCAGGTGCACCTGGAAAGGTTCTCCGCGCCGGGGCAGGTCCTCCTGGGGTCGGACAGCCACACCCCCACCTCGGGCGGGGCCGGGATGCTCGCTATCGGCGTGGGCGGGCTGGATATCGCCGTGGCCATGGGAGGGGGCGCTTTCCACCTGAGCTGCCCGAAGATCCTGGGCGTCAAGCTGACCGGCTCGCTCAAGGGCTGGGCCTCGGCCAAGGATGTAATCCTCGAAATGCTGCGCCGTCTGACCGTAAAGGGCGGCGTGGGACGGATCGTGGCCTACTACGGCCCCGGGGTGGAAAGCCTGGACGTGACCCAGCGCGCCACGATCACCAACATGGGCGCCGAGCTGGGGGCCACCACCAGCGTGTTTCCCTCGGACAAGCGCACCTTGGAATTCCTTAAAGCCCAGGGCCGCGAAAGCGTGTGGCGCGAGGTCCTGCCCGATCCGGATGCCAAGTACGATGAAGATATGGAGATCAACCTGTCCGAGCTTCAGCCGATGCTGGCCATGCCGCACTCGCCGGACGCGGTGGTGAAGCTGTCGGAGAAAGCCGGGATTAAAGTCCAGCAGGTCTGTATCGGCTCCTGCACCAACAGCAGCTACCACGACCTGATGGCCGCGGCGGCGATCCTGCGCGGCAAGCGGGTGCACCCGGAGGTGAGCCTGGTGGTTACCCCGGGGAGCCGTCAGGTGTTCGAGATGATCGCCTCCAGCGGCGGGCTGAAAGACCTGATCGCCTCGGGCGCGCGCATCCTGGAGAGCGCCTGCGGCCCCTGTATCGGTATGGGGCAGGTGCCGCCCACGGGCTCGGTCTCGGTTCGCTCGTTCAACCGCAATTTCAAGGGAAGAGCCGGCAGCAAGGACGTGGGCGTGATCCTGGCCAGCCCCGAGGTCTGCGCCCTGGCCGCTCTGGCCGGTGAGCTGCCGTCCCCGGATGCTTCAGGCACGCCGCCCGAGGTGGCCCCGCCCGCGGAGTTCATCATCGATGACCGCATGATCGAGCCGCCCGCGCCCCAGGGCGCCGCGGTGGAGATAGTCCGCGGGCCGAATATCCAGCCCTGCCCGGTCAACACGCCCCTGGCCGACACGCTCCAGGGGACAGTGCTGCTTCTGACCGGGGACAATATCACCACGGACGATATCCTGCCCGGCGGGGCCAAGGTGCTACCGCTGCGCTCCAATATCCCCAAGATCAGCCAGTACGTGTTCAACACCCTGGACGAGACTTTCCCCGAGCGGGCCAAGGCCGCGGGCGGCGGTTTCGTGGTGGGCGGGCAGAACTACGGCCAGGGCTCCAGCCGCGAGCACGCCGCCCTGGCCCCGATGTACCTGGGCCTCAAGGCCGTGCTGGTCAAGAGCTTCGCCCGTATCCACCGCTCGAACCTCATCAATTTCGGCATCCTGCCCCTGACTTTCGCCGATGAGAACGACTACACCGCGATAAAGCAGGGCGATGAGCTGGAAATCTCGGGCGTGCGCGCGGCCCTGGAAGCCGGGCGGGAGGAGATCGCTGTCACCGACCGCACGAGCGGCAAGACTGTCCGCGCCCTGTGCAAGCTGAGCGACTACGAGCGCGAGGTGCTCCTGGCCGGCGGGCTGCTGCCGCTCACCCGCTCGAAGACGGCGTAACAGGATTACGGGAGGGGGCGGTACCCTTTTGAAAAAGGTTCTCCACCCCCTCCCAAACCATCTCCCACCTCCCAAAACTTTTTATGAGGGGGAATGGAAGAGTTGTGTTTTGGTTTTATGTAGGGTCGCACCCGCGTGTGCGACCGGGCGGACACACGGGTCCGCCCCTACGACAGGCCGGGACGGAATTACGTCCCCAGTGGCTTCTGGTTATCCTGACTGTAACCAAAGACAATAAAACCGATTCTTGGCACGCTCCGGCGTGTCCCTACGTAAACCTGTATCGTACAACCCGACATTCCTTCGTTCTCACTCTAACGGGGGAACAGGCATAAGGGGGCGAAAGTGTCCTACCGTGTGGAAAAAGACTCGCTGGGCGAGGTCCAGGTGCCGGAGGCCATGTACTACGGCGTGCAGACCCGGCGCGCGGTCGAGAATTTTCCGGTCAGCGGGCGGACCCTTCCGCCCGAGATGACCTGGGCCACCACCGCGATCAAGAAAGCCGCGGCCCAGGTGCACGCCGACCTGGGGCTGCTGGATAAAAAGGTGGCCGGGGCGATAGTGGCCGCCGCGGACCGGGTGCTCACGGGTGAGCTGGACAGCCATTTCGTGGTGGATGTCTACCAGGCCGGGGCCGGCACCAGCTACCACATGAATGTCAACGAGGTGCTGGCGAACCTGGCCGAGGAATCCCTGGGCGGCAAGCGCGGCCAGTACAAGCTGGTGAGCCCCAACGACCAGGTGAACATGGGCCAGTCCACCAATGATGTGGTCCCCACCTCGATCCGCCTGGCCTGTCTGAAAATGGAAGCCCCGCTGGTTTCGGCGGTGGGTGCGCTGGCGCGCGCTTTCGAGGGCCGGGCCAAAGCCTTCGAGGGCATCGTGACCACCGGCCGCACCCACCTTCAGGATGCCGTGCCGGTGGGGCTGAGCCAGGAGTTCGGCGGCTACGCCCACACCCTGTTCAAGGTCGAGAAGCACCTGAGAAGCGCGTTCAACCGGGCCGGGGTGCTGGGGATCGGCGGCTCGGCCGCGGGCACGGGCCTCAACACCCACCCCGAGTACGTGCCCCGCATGATAGCCACGCTGCGCGAGCTGACCGGGTTCGACCTCTCGGCCGACCCCGACCTGTTCGCCGCCATGGCCAGCCTGGATGTGTTCGTGGACATAAGCGGGCGGATGAAAGCCCTGGCCGTGGAGCTGATCCGGATCACCAACGACCTGCGGTTGCTCGCCAGCGGCCCCACCAGCGGCCTGGCCGAAATCCTCCTTCCCGCCCTGCAGCCGGGCAGCAGTATCATGCCGGGCAAGGTCAACCCGGTGATCCCGGAGATGACCGCCATGGTAAGTTTCCAGGTGATCGGCAACGACCAGTGCGTGACAATGGCGGCCCAGGCCGGCCAGCTCCAGCTCAACGTGATGCTGCCGGTGGTGGCCTGGAATGTCCTGGAGTCGGCGCGTATCCTCACCGGCGCCTGCCGTCTGCTGGCCGAGCGTTGCGTGGCGGGCCTCCAGGCCGACCGCGAGCGCTGCCGGATGTACTTCGAGAAGAGCCTGGGCACGGCCACGGTGCTGAACCCGGTGCTGGGCTACCTCAACACCGCGGAGATCGTGAAGGAGTCGGCCAAGACCGGACGCTCGCTGAAGGAAATCATCCTGGAGCGGGGCATCCTCACCCCGGCGGAGCTGGAGGCGGCCCTCGCCCCGGAGCGGATCACCCGTCCCGGCATCCTGGAGAAAGGCAAGGCCTGAGCCGGATTATTCTTGCGCCGGATGAGCCTATCATTTATAAATTTCCCAGACCGCAGGGGCACGGCGCGCCGTGCCCCTACATTCATCAGAGAGTTCCGCCGCGGTATCCGCCTGCAACAGACAAGTTTATAAGACTGAGGAATCGGTATGCTGATCGTAATGGACAAGTCCGCCACCGAAAAACAGGTCGGGGAGGTTTCCGACCTCATTCAGGCCCTGGGCCTCAAGGCCGAGGTTCTGCCCGGCTCCACCCGCACCGCGATCGGCGTGATGGGCAACGTGGGATACGTGGATGCCGACCAGGTGCTCCTGATGCCGGGGGTCAAGGAGATCATCCACGTCTCGAAGCCCTACAAGCTGGTCAGCCGGGAGTGGCGCCCCGAGGACAGCGTGGTGCAGGTGGGCGGAGTGAGCCTGGGCGGGAACTCTCCTTTCGCTCTGATCGCCGGGCCGTGCAGCGTGGAGAGCGAGGAGCAGGCCTTGACCACCGCGCGCGAGGTCAAGCGCCTGGGGGCGGGCCTTTTCCGTGGCGGGATTTTCAAGCCACGCACCACACCCTACGCGTTCCAGGGCCTGGGCGAGGCCGGGGCGGCGATCCTCAACCGCATCCGGCGCGAGGTGGGAATCCCGGTGGTCACGGAGATCCTTCACGTGAAGAACATAGAGCTGGTGGCCTCCTGCTGCGACATGCTGCAGATCGGCACGCGCAACATGCAGAATTTCGACCTTCTGGTCGAGGCCGCCCGCAGCGGGATGCCGATCCTGCTCAAGCGCGGGATGAGCGCGCGTCTGGAGGAGTGGCTCCTGGCCGCGGAGTATATCCTGGACTCCGGCAACCCGAATGTCGTCCTCTGCGAGCGCGGTATCCGCACTTTCGAGACCGCCACGCGCAACACCCTGGACCTCAACTCCGTGGCTCTGGCCCGCGAGCTGAGCCACCTGCCGCTGATCGTGGACCCGAGCCACGGCACGGGACGGGCCTCGCTGGTGGCCCCCTTAAGCCTGGCCTCGCGCGCGGTCGGCGCCTGCGGCCTGATGATCGAGGTGCACCCCGACCCGAAACGGGCCCTGTCAGATGGCCAGCAGTCGCTGGATTTCGAGCGGTTCGCCGCCCTGGTCGCCGCGCTGAAGATTTGAGCCGTGCAACCTGGCACGCGCGGCGGCGTTCGTTCTAACTCGTGCGCCGGACGTGGGGTAAGTGGCTATCCGGCCTGACGAAAAGGGTGGATTTTTCCTCGGCATTCGATTATACTTTTCGGACAATGAACCGGCCGCTCGCGTCGCGAGGCTTGTTCAGCCCGGCGGCTGTCCCTTTTGCGAAAAATCTTTCATACATCAATCCATCATTTCATTTCCCGGCTGGAGGATACGACAATGTCGTTGATCGAGGAAATCCGTGATTCGCTTGTGGTCGGCAACGCCCCGAAGATCAAGGAATTGTGCGAGAAGGCCATCGGCGAGAACAAGAACGCCCTGGATATCCTGAACGACGGGCTGGTCAGAGGCATGGAGATTGTCTCCGAGAAATGGAAGTGCGGCGAGTACTACATCCCCAACGTCCTGATCGCCGCCCGGGCCATGAAAGCCGGGATGGAGATCATCAAGCCCAAGCTGGTCGAGGGCAACTACAAGGCCAAGGCCGTGGCCGTGGCCGGCACGGTCAAGGGCGACCTGCACGACATCGGCAAGAACCTGGTGGTGATGATGATGGAAGGCGCCGGGTTCGAGGTGATCGACCTGGGCACGGATGTGGCGGCCGACAAGTTCGTCCAGGCGGCCAAGGACAAGAACGCCGACCTGATCCTGATGAGCGCACTGCTGACCACCACCATGCTGTCGATGAAGGACGTGGTCAAGGCGGTCAAGGACGCCGGCCTGACCGGCAAGGTGAAAACCATGGTCGGCGGCGCCCCGGTGACCCAGAAATTCGCCGATGAGATCGGCGCGGACGGCTACTCGGCCGATGGCAGCAGCGCGGTGGTCAAGGCCAAGGAACTGCTCGGCATCGCCGCCTGACCGCGCGTGGCCGAAGCTGAAGCAACTAAAGTCAGGGGGCAAACCATATTGCATGGGTTGCCCCCTTTTTTCTTCCGCGGGACGGGAGTGCTGCCTGAAAGATTCACTTCCCGGCCTGCCCTTGTTACCCTTTTCCAGCCGTGGAGACAATGACGGAACATTCCGTTACTTTCCTGCCCCAGAATGTCAGCGTGCGGGTGGCTGATGGGACCAGCCTGCTGAGCGCCGCCCGCGACAACGGTTTCCTGATAGACTCACCCTGCGGCGGACGCGGCACCTGCGGCGGCTGCCAAGTGCGTTTCCAGGGCGACAGCCCGCCACCCTCGGAGGAGGACCGCGCCCAGATCGGCCCCGAGCGCCTGGACCAGGGTTTCCGCCTCGCCTGCCGCCTGACTGTCCACTCCGACCTGACCGTGCGCCTGTTGCACATCGGCGAGATACCGCGGGCCAAGATCGCCCTGCTCGAGGCCGAGCAGGCCGGGGTGGCCCCGGAGGGCGCGCCGCGCAAGGTGCTGTTCAGTCCGGTGGAGCCGACCCTGAAAAACCTGCTCATCCCCTCGGCCGAGGCCCTTCACGCCGCGCTCCCCCCCCACCTGGGGAGCCGTCCCCTGCCCCTGCCCGTGGCGCGCGCCTTTGTCGAGGCGGTGGGCCGTGAGCTGAACGCGGTGACCCTGCTGATCGACCGCGACAGCCTGGCCGGAGTGGAGCGCGGCGATACCACGAGCCAGGTCCTGGGCGCGGCGGTCGATATCGGCAGCACCACCCTGGCCCTCTACCTGTGCGACCTCACCAGCGGGCGTCTGCTGGCCTCGGTCGGCAAGGCCAACAGCCAGAGCGCCTACGGTGATGACGTGATGAGCCGGATCAGCTACTGCTTTGAGAAGCCGGACGGCCTGGCGCAGCTCAGCGAGCTGATCCGCCGCGACCTGGACGGCCTGGCCCGCCTGGCCTGCTCGCGCGCCGGCGCCTCGCCCGAGCATATCTACCGCTGGTCCCTGGTGGGCAACACCACCATGCAGCACCTGTTCTTCGGGTTCGACCCGCTGCTGCTGGGCCGCGCGCCCTACCTGCCCCTGGTGAACGGCGCTGTGGAGTTCAGCCCGGCCGGGTGCGGGCTCGCCGCCTCGCCGTTTGCCCGCGGGACATTCCTTCCCACCGTGGCCGGCCACGTGGGGGCCGACACCGTGGCCGTGGCCCTGGCCGCCCGCCTGGACACCGCCGACCAGCTCACCCTGGCCGTGGACCTGGGCACCAACGGTGAGATTGTCCTGGCCGACCGGGGACGGCTGCTCTGCTGCAGCACCGCCGCCGGCCCGGCGTTCGAGGGCGCGCGTATCCACATGGGCATGCGCGCCGAGAGCGGCGCCCTGGACAGTTTCCGGGTGAACCTGTCGGGCGGGCCGGAGTTCCATGTGATCGGCGAGGGCCTTCACGCCCGCGGAATCTGCGGCTCGGGCCTTCTGGACATAGTCTCCGAGCTGCGCCGCGTGGGGGTGATCGACGCCACGGGGCGTCTCCTGCCGCGCGCGGAGCTGCCGTCCAAGGTCAGCCCGGCTCTGTCCGGGCGCCTGGGCGAGGACAAGCTGGGACGGGGCTGGTTCCTGCTGGATGAGCACGAGGACGCCGCCGGACACCAGCGGGTGCTTCTGACCCAGAAAGACGTGCGCGAGCTTCAGCTTGCCGCCGGGGCCATCTCCAGCGGAATCCGCCTGTTGCTGAACGCGGCCGGACGCGAGCCGGAACAGGTGCAGAGAGTGCTCCTGACCGGGGCGTTCGGCAACTACATGCAGCCGGTCAGCGCCCTGGGAGTGGGACTGGTGCGCGGCATCCCCCTGACGCGCCTGAGCGCGATCGGCAACGCGGCCGGGATCGGGGCGCGCTTCGCCCTTCTGTCGGCCCCGGAGCTGGAGCGCGCCTGCCGCATCGCCCGGCGCATGGAGTTTGTCGAGCTGGCCTCTCGGCCCGAGTGGGAGGAGACTTTCACCGATTCGATGTTCTTCCCGGAGCCCTATCCCTCCGGGCTGCTGCAGCACTGAAACGGGCCGATTATCCGAATCATTTCATTCTGAATTGTCACCCCAGACGGAGGACCGTATGCTCGTAATCGGAGAGCGCATCAACTCCAGCCGCAAGAGGATCGCCCCGGCGGTGGAAAGCCGCGACGCAGATTTCATCCTGAACGAGGCCGGTATGCAGTTAGAGGCCGGGGCCGATTATGTGGATGTCAACGCCGGGATGTTCGGCGAGCGCGAGCCGGAGTTGCTCTGCTGGCTGGTCGGGACAGTCCAGGGCCGCTACGGCTGCCCGCTGAGCCTGGACAGCCCCAACCCCAGGGCCATCGAGCCGGCGCTGAAACTTCACAAAGGCAAGGCCCTGATAAATTCCATCTCCCTGGAAAAAACGCGCTACGAGGCCCTGATGCCCCTGGTGCGAGACTACGGCACGGATGTGATCGCCATGTGTGCGGATGACGATGGCATGCCCACCGACCTGGACAGCAAGCTGCGCCTGGCCGGGCGCCTGGTGGAGCGGCTCACCGGCGAGGGCATCCCGTTGGAAAACATCTACATCGACCCGCTGGTCCATCCGGTGGCCACAGACCACACTTACGCGACTGTAGTGTTAGAGGCATTGGTTCGAATTATGAACCAATTCAAGGGCGTTCATACGGTCATCGGACTCAGCAACGTTTCCTATGGGCTGCCCTTCAGATTCCTTATAAATCAAATGTTTCTGGTACTTGCGATGGATCATGGACTGGACGCAGCCATCCTCGACCCCACGGACAAGCGCCTGATGGCCAACCTGATCACCACGCGCACTTTGTTGGGCCAGGATGAGTTCTGCATGAAATACATCGAGGCTCATCAAAGCGGAAAGCTTGACCTGTAAGGATTTAAGCCCTCCAGCCCCGCTTCGGCGGGGCTTTTTTTTGCACATTTTGTTCGTTCTCCATAAAAATTAACCTTGACAGGAGAGCTTGAGCCTAATTAATCTGTAGAAAACCCTATTTTTTACTCTCTCCGGAGACAAGCCGTGAAACAGTGTATCGAGGACCTGCAGAAGCTCGGCATGAACGGCAACGAGGCCAAGGTGTACATTTCGCTGCTGCGGATAAACCCTGTAACCGGATACCAGCTCAGCAAAGAGACCGGCATCCGCCGCTCGGTGATCTACGATGTCCTGCAACGTTTGATCGACCTGGGTGCGGTCTACCGCATCGAGAAAGACCCGGTCAAGTACGTGCCCGTGCCCTATGACAAGTTCCTGGATACCCTGAAACGGGATTTCGACCATTCCATCGACTCGGTGCGCACGGCCCTGGACCAGGCCTCGTTCTCGTTCACCCGCGAATACATCTACTACATCAAGGGTGCACACAACGTGCGCAGCGAGATCCGCCTGATGATCGAGAACGCCGAGCGCGAGCTGATGCTGGAGCTGTGGGAGGAACAGACCCAGGAGGTCCGTCCCCTGCTGCGCCGGGCCGAGAAGCGCGGGGTGAAGATTTTCACCACGATGTTCTCGGACAGCCCGGTGGACCTGCCCGGCCATATCTACTACCACGATGAGAGCATGCCGCTGCACGTGGTGGAGAACCGTCTGCGCGGCCAGCACACGCTCGTGGTGCGGGACAACCAGGAGGTACTGATCGGCAAGATGCTGCAGGATGACAACTCCTGGGCCGTGATCACCCGCGACCCGGCGCTCTGCATGGTGGCGCGCGAGTTCATCATCCACGACATCACGATCCTGATGATGACCCGCGAGTTCGGGCACGAGAAGCTGATGCAGGTGCTGATGACCAACCCCGACATGCACGGGATCATCCTGGACCGCTTCACCGGCGGGATCGAGCAGCATTTCGCCGCCGTGGCGCGCCAGGCGAGCTGAGGCAGTGCAGTAAAAAGGCTATGAAAATGCGACAGGCCCGGGAGATAACCCGGGCCTGTTTTATTTCCCCACTTTCCAAAAGGGGGGTCAGGGGGGATTACGGCTTTGACGGTGTCGGCATGAGTGCTGAGTCAGAACTACAAGGCAAATCCCCCTCAATCCCCCTTTGTCAAAGGGGGAGGCCGGCTGGACATACTTTTGGTGGATTTCCGTGGCCGGGTGGGAAACTCCCCTCTAAAAAGAGGGGTGGCGGCGCAGCCGCCGGGGTGTGTAATTCAAGAAAACTGTCTTGGGCAAACAATTTGAATCCCGATCAATAATCAGCAACAAGGCCGCCCCCCAATCCCACCGGGAGGCGGCCTTTTCTTTCCCTGCTAAGCCTTCTTTTCCCTGCCCTACTGCACAATCCCCGCGGCCAGGGGTGCGCTCTGCCCACCCAGCTCTATTTGACCGCCCAGGGCGCCTTTCTGGAAAGTCACTTTCGCCCCCTCCAGATTCACCTCCACCCGGTCCTCGTATTCAGTGTACCCGGCCTCCGGCGGCGCGGTCATGGAGGTGTCGGCAGCGGTGAGCACGTTGAGGAAATAGTCGGTCTCCGCGGCCACGGGGGGGCTTATCTCCACCCGGCACTCGGGCGCGGGCCCGCGGGACTGTTCCGCCGGGTAGCAGTGCCCGTCGTAGCAGTACAGGCTGTCGCCGGAGTTGAGTTTCACCCTGGCCTCGCGCGGCAGAAGCGCACGCACGAACATCCGTCCGCCGTAATCATTGGTCACTACCAAGGCCCCGTCCTGCTGCGTGGGCGCCTTGGTGGCCTGGAGCAGCCAGCGCTTGGTGAAATTCTTGTCCTTGGCGGTCACGCGGTCGAATATCACCAGGGTGCCGGGGCGCAGGAACACGATCTGACGGGTGAACAGGCCCATTTTGTCCGCCTTGTAGGCCTTGGTCATGTCGCCGGCCACATACATGTAGGCGCCCTTGTCCTCATAGGCGGTGATATCGGCCAGCTCGTAGAGGTCGGGGTGAAGGTCGCGGTCGGCGATGTCGTTGCACGAGCCGTTGTGGTGCGGCCAGTCGTGCATCTGGCCCCCGTCGTTGCCGAACGGCCCGGCGAACGCGCGCAGGTTGGTCCAGGTCTCGGCCGGGTTGTAGACCGTCACCGTGCTGTGGGCGATGGTGCGGATGAGGTAGTTGGTGTCGTGGTCCCCGCCGAAATAGAAATATTGGCCGCCGTCCCCGGCCAGCTCATCATACTTGGCGAACAGGAAATGCCCGTTGTCCAGGTGCTGGTGGGCGGTGAACCGGTCGCCGCACTTGAAGAAGAAATAGGTCGCGCCGTTGTCCCAACTGCTGCGGGCGTAGACATAGCCCGGCCCGGTGCTGATATGCGAGAGCTTGAAATGGGCCAGGTCGCCCTTTGTGACAGTGGTGTCGCGCCAGAGGAAATCCTTGTAGGCGTTGCCGGGCACTCCGCAGCGGGGCGTTTCCTCGTTGAACGTGTGCACCACCTGGTGCGCCGGGTCATCGCGGTAGAAATTGACCAGGATACGGCGCACGGCCAGGGCTTTGTCGCGCTCGCGGCGGAACCTCTGCCCGCCGGAGTCGCCCATCGGGATCGGACGGTGCGAGCTGTTCTCGCTGATCCAGGGATAGGCCTCGAACATGCAGGCCACGGCGCGGTTGTGGAAAAACCCTGGGGCCAGGGCGTAATAATTCTTGCCCTCCACCGTGCGGGCGGCCTCGCAGAAAAACAGCCACTCGTAGGACCAGTAGTTGATATAATAGCCCTCGGCGAACCCACCCCCCTGGCCCGAAAGCTCCAGGGCCGGGGCGGCGCGCTCGGCGTAATCCTTCTCCAGCTCGGCCAGGATTTTGGGGGCGCGCTCCCACTCGTTCCAGGTGGCGTAGGCGGTAAGGCCGTAGCCCCACCACTTGTAGCCGTACCAGGCGTTGTGGAACACGGCCAGTTCGCTGTTCACGTTGGCGTCGATAGTGCGGTTGCAGTAATCGAAGAACTCCTCTTTCTCGGCCTGGGTCCAGAGCGGCCAGCAGAGGTCATAGACCAGCGAGACCTTGGCCATGTCGTAGCCGAAAGTGTCGTGCCCCACCCGGATCGGCGCGCGCACGGTGATCAGCACCCGCTCCACCGCGGCGCGTCCCACCGCCGTGTCACCCTCCACCACGTAGACCAGGCCCATGGAGATAGCTTTCATGTGCTCGTCCATCACGGTCTCGTCCCTGGTCTCCAGGTTACGGGCCACCCAGTCTACGCGGGCCCAGGCCTCGGGGCGCTCCGCGGCCAGCTTTTTCAGGTAGTCGGCGCTGCCCAGAAGGCGCGGGTGTTCCTTGGAAATTTCGTGCTTTCCGGTGGCGAAGCCTGAATAATCCGGGGCTTTGGCGCCGCCGGAGCAGCCGGCCAGGGCGAGGGCCAGGACCATGAGCAGAGAGCGGATTGTGGCGGTCATGCCGCGACTCCTTGCGAGGGTGGAGGGAACTTTATGTGTTCAGGGTTCTGATTGTCTCATGCTGTGAACGACAACGCTTTCTATCAGTCGCTCTACCGAGAAGCGCTTCTATCTCTTGTAGGGGCGGACCCGTGTGTCCGCCCGGTCGCACACA
>JAJFUG010000102.1 GCA_021372515.1 bacterium | reverse complement strand
ACTGGCCGAGGACCAGTCGTTCGATTCGCTGGTGAGCGTCAACTCGGCCGAGGCCGACCTGGTGATAACCGGGTTCTCCATCGGCAAGATGAAACAGGACGAGGGAGAGTTTCTCAAAGGCTTCGAGAATATCCAGGACCTTCTGTTCGTCCGGGCCGGACAGGACATTCTGATCGCAGAGAACGATGAGTGACGCTTTGCGAAAGCGCCTGGTGCACATTACCGCCGCGGTGTATGTACTGCGGCTTTTTTGTGCCCGTGAGGGCTGAGAAACAGTTATATCGGGCCTGCCGGGCCAGGCCCGAACGGGTTACTAACATTGACACCTCTTTCATTGACGTTTAAATTAGAGCAATTTATGTCATTTCTTAGAGCAAACTTTTAGCTTGGTTTACAAGACGCGGGGTTTGAATGGCCAGGGACCTTGTTTCACGCAGTGAAGATTATTCGCGCTGGTACCAGGATATCGTGCTCAAGGCCGAGTTGGCCGACTACGCCCCGGTCAAGGGCTGCATGGTTATCCGCCCGTACGGTTTCGCCATCTGGGAGAAAATGCAGAAGACCCTGGATGCGATGTTCCGTGAGACCGGGCATGTGAACGCCTACTTTCCGCTGCTCATCCCCGAGAGTTTCCTGAAAAAGGAGGCCGAGCACGTGGAGGGGTTCTCGCCCGAGTGCGCCGTGGTGACTCACGCCGGCGGGCAGAAACTGGAAGAACCCTACGTGATCCGCCCCACCAGCGAGACTATAATCTGGAGCATGTACCGCAAGTGGATCCAGAGCTACCGCGACCTGCCGCTGCTGATCAACCAGTGGTGCAACGTGGTGCGCTGGGAACTGCGCACCCGTCTGTTCCTGCGCACCACCGAGTTCCTCTGGCAGGAGGGACACACCGCCCACGCCAGCGCCGAGGAAGCCGAGGAAGAAACCAAGCGCATGCTGGAGGTCTACCGCAAGTTCGCCGAGGAAACCCTGGCCCTGCCGGTGATCACCGGTCAGAAGACCGAGCGTGAAAAGTTCGCCGGGGCGCTGCGCACCTACTGCATCGAGGCGATGATGCAGGACCGCAAGGCGCTCCAGGCCGGCACCAGCCACAATCTGGGCCAGAATTTCGCCAAGGCGTTCGATGTGACGTTCCTGGACCAGGACGGGGAGCGCAAGTTTGTCTGGGCCACGAGCTGGGGCGTGAGCACCCGGCTGATCGGCGCGCTTATCATGGCCCACAGCGATGACAACGGCCTGGTGCTGCCGCCGAAGCTCGCCCCGCTGGAGGTGGTGATCGTGCCGATCTACCGCTCGGACGAGGAAAAGGCCGCCGTGCTCGAGGCCGCCCACAAGGTCAAGCGCGAGTTGGCCGCCTCGTTCACCGTGAACCTGGATGACCGTGAGCAGTTCAAGCCTGGGTTCAAGTTCGCCGAGTGGGAGCTCAAGGGTGTGCCGCTTCGCCTGGAGTTGGGGCCGCGGGATGTGGCCGCCGGCCAGGTGGTGCTGGTGCGGCGTGACAACGGCGCCAAGAGCGCCGCGCCCCTGGAGGGGCTGAGCGCCACGGTCAGGCAGGCCCTGGAGGACATGCAGGCCGGGCTGTATCAAAAAGCCCTGGAATTCCGTAAGAACAACACCAAGAAGATCGACACCTGGGATGAGTTCCGTCAGTTCGTGGAGGGCGACGGTGGTTTCGCGCTGATCCACTGGGCCGGCGACTCGGCGGATGAGGCCCGCATGCAGGAGGAGACCAAGGCCACGATCCGCTGTATCCCGTTCGAGGCCGAGGAAGAGGAGGGAGTCTGCATCCTCACCGGCCGGAAGTCCACCCGCCGGGTGGTGGCGGCCCGCTCCTACTGAGGCCGTCCAACGCAGCACCGCCCCGGCGTGATATCATACAGGGGAGGGGACGATGCTGGTCGGAATCATGTCGGACAGCCACGACAACCTGCCGCTGGTAGGGCGCGCGGTGGAATTTTTCAACTCCGAGGGCTGCGACCTGGTGCTTCATGCCGGGGATATAATCTCGCCCTTTTCCATCGCAAAGCTGGGCGAGCTGAAATGCCCGTTCCGGGCGGTGTACGGCAACAACGACGGGGAGAAGGTGGGCCTCAAGCTCAAGGCCGCCTCCGTGGGCGGCTCCATCGATAACCCGCCGATCACAGTCGAAGCGGATGGCCTCAAAATCCGCATGCTGCACGACTGCGACAACTGGCAGGCCGAGGCGGCCGCCGGCGGGGCGGATGTGGTGGTGTTCGGCCACACACACCAGGTGGTGGTGGAGCAGGAGGGTGAAGCCATCGGGATCAACCCCGGTGAGACTGGGGCCTGGCTTTCGGGCGTGTCCACCGTGGCCCTGCTCGACACCGCCACCCGACAGGTGCGGATCGCGGAGCTGTGGCGAATGTAGCAGAGGGTTTTGTTGCGCCTGTTAAACTATTGAAAATCAATTGAGACGGCGGGTCAACTTAAAGCGGGATGTAAAGCAGAAAATGCCCAAACGGACAGATATCAAGAAGATCATGATAGTCGGGTCGGGACCGATTGTGATAGGCCAGGCCTGCGAGTTCGACTACTCCGGCACCCAGGCCTGCAAGGCCCTGCGTGAGGAGGGCTACGAGGTCGTGCTGGTCAACAGCAACCCGGCCACGATCATGACCGACCCGGAGATGGCGGACCGGGTGTACCTCGAGCCGCTGGCCCCGGAAATCGTGGCCAAGATCGTGGAGAAAGAGCGCCCGGATGCGATCCTTTCGACCATGGGCGGCCAGACCGGGCTGAATGTCTCGGTGGCCCTGCACGAGATGGGGGTGCTGGAGCGTTTCGGCGTGGAGCTGATCGGGGCCAAGATCGATTCCATCCGCAAGGCCGAGAACCGTGAGCTGTTCAACCAGGCGATGAAACGGATCGGCCTGGAGGTGGCCCGCGGTGGCTACGCCCGCTCGATGGACGATGCGCGGCGGATCGTGGATGAGATAGGTCTGCCGGTCATCATCCGTCCCTCCTACACCCTGGGTGGCACGGGCGGCGGCATGGCCTACGACCGCAAGAGTTTCGAGGAGGCCGCGGCCAGGGGGTTCTACCACAGCCCGGTGCATGAGATCCTGGTCGAGGAGAGCGTTGTCGGCTGGAAAGAGTACGAGCTGGAGGTGATGCGCGACCTGAAGGACAACGTGGTCATCATCTGCTCCATCGAGAACCTCGACCCGATGGGAGTGCACACCGGGGACTCGATCACCGTGGCCCCGGCCCAGACCCTCACGGATAAGGAATACCAGCGGATGCGCGATGCCTCTCTGGCCGTGATCCGTGAGATCGGCGTGGAGACCGGCGGCTCGAACATCCAGTTCGCCGTGCACCCCGAGACCGGACGGCTGGTGATAATCGAGATGAACCCGCGCGTGAGCCGTTCCTCGGCCCTGGCCAGCAAGGCCACCGGGTTCCCGATCGCCAAGATCGCGGCCAAGCTGAGCGTGGGGCTCACTCTGGATGAGATACCCAACGACATCACCAAGAAAACCCCGGCCTCGTTCGAGCCGACAATCGACTATGTGGTCACCAAGATTCCGCGCTTCACGTTCGACAAGTTCCCCGGCGCGGATGACACCCTGACCGTGCAGATGAAGAGCGTGGGCGAGGTGATGGCAATCGGCCGCACTTTCAAGGAGTCGCTGCAGAAAGCCCTGCGCGGGCTGGAGACCAACCGCTACGGCCTGGGTGCGGACGGCCGCGAGATCGCCGACCCCGAGAACCTGGAGGCCAAGCTCGCCCGCCCCAACGCCGAGCGCCTGTTCTACGTGCGCCACGCCATGCTGAACGGCATGGAGAACGAGCGCCTGTTCGAGCTGACCAAGATCGATCCCTGGTTTCTCAGCCAGATGCGCGAGATCGTGGAGTTGGAGGAGCGCCTGCGTAAGCTGAAAAACATCTCCGGCCTGAACCTGGACCTGTTGCGCCAGGCCAAGCAGATGGGTTTCTCCGACCGTCAGCTCGCCTCTCTCTGTGGCTCGGATGAGATTTCGGTGCGCAAGCTGCGCAAGGGCAAGGGGGTCCAGGCCGTGTTCAAGCGCGTGGACACCTGCGCCGGCGAGTTCGAGGCCATGACCCCGTACCTCTACAGCACCTACGAGAGCGAGGACGAGGCCTATCCGACCCGGCGCAAGAAAGTCATGATCCTGGGCGGCGGGCCCAACCGGATCGGCCAGGGGATCGAGTTCGACTACTGCTGCGTGCAGGCGGCGTTCGCCCTGCGCGAGGAGGGTTTCGAGTCGATCATGGTCAACTCGAACCCCGAGACCGTGAGCACGGACTACGACATCTCGGACCGTCTGTATTTCGAGCCGCTGACCCTGGAGGATGTGCTCAACATCGTGGACACCGAGAAGCCGGACGGGGTGATCGTGCAGTTCGGCGGCCAGACCCCGCTCAAGCTGGCCATTCCGCTGGCCGAGCAGGGCGTGCCCATTATCGGCACCTCGCCCGAGAGTATCGACCTGGCCGAGGACCGCGAGCGTTTCGGCGAACTGATTGTCAAGCTGGGGCTGAACCAGCCCGAGAGCGGGATCGCCTACAACCTGGAGCAGGCGCGCAAGATCGCCGCGCGGATCGGCTACCCGGTGCTGGTGCGTCCCAGCTACGTGCTGGGCGGCCAGGCGATGAAAATAGTCTACGACGAGGGCTCGCTGACCGGTTACATGAAGAACGCGGTGGACGCCTCGCTGGGCAAGTCGATCCTGATCGACGACTACCTGGAGGACGCGGTCGAGGTAGATGTGGACGCGATCTGCGATGGCGTTACGGTGGTGATCGGCGGGATCATGCAGCACATCGAGGAGGCGGGCATCCATTCCGGAGACTCGGCCTGCGTGATGCCGCCCTACAGCCTTCCGGCCGATATCATGGACCAGATGCGCGAGGCCACCCGCAGGCTCGCCCTGGCCCTTCAGGTGAAAGGCCTGATCAATATCCAGTATGCGATACAAAAGAACAAAGTTTACGTTCTTGAGGTGAACCCGCGCGCCAGCCGCACCGTGCCCTACGTGAGCAAGACCATCGGGGTCTCGCTGGCCAAGCTCGCCGCCAAGATCATGATCGGCAAAACTTTGCAGGATCTGGGGTTCACCGAGGAACGCAAGATCAAGCATATTTCGATCAAAGAGAGTGTCCTGCCGTTCATCAAGTTCCCCGGTGTGGACACCCTTCTGGGACCCGAGATGAAATCCACCGGCGAGGTGATCGGCCTGGACCATAACTATGGGATCGCCTACGCCAAGGCCCAGATCAGCGCCGGCAACAGCCTGCCCCTGGAGGGCGGGGTGGCGGTGAGTCTGGCGGACAAGGACAAAAAGACTCTCCTGCCCACGATCAAGAAACTGGACGACATGGGGTTCAAGATCCACGCCACGGAGGGCACCTACAACCTTCTGCACGCCAACGGCATCCATGCCGAGCGGGTGTTCAAGGCCGGCGAGGGCTCGCCCGACATCGTGGACCTGATCAACGGCAACCAGGTCAACCTGCTGATCAACACTCCGGTAGGCGAGAAGAGCAAGTACGACGCGGCGTCGATGCGGCGCGCGGCGCTCCAGCACGGCGTGCCCTATGTCACCACCACCAGTGCGGCGATAGCGGCGGTGGAGGGGATCAACGCCCTGAAGAAAGAGAAGATCACGGTCACCTCGCTGCAGGAATACTACGCCAAATGAAGACCGTACTCGTCATTGACGATGTCGCGGGAAACCGCGAGATTTTCGCCAGCTTGCTGGAGGGTGAGTACAAGGTCGTGCAGGCGGCGGACGGCAGGAAAGGTATGGAGCTGGCCGAGAGCGAGAAGCCGGACCTGATTTTCATGGATGTTTCCATGCCCGAGATCGGCGGGATGGACCTGATCCGCGAGTTCAGGAAACACCCGACCCTGTATGCGGTGCCGGTGGTGGCCATCACGGCGCACTCGCTCTACAGTGCGCGCAAGATGGTGGAACGGGGCTGTAACGACTTTCTGCTCAAGCCGCTGACACCGCACAAGATCAAGGATATGCTCGACAAATGGATCTACTGAGCGGTCCGGTCAGATCGAAACTGAGTGTGTCGCTGCTGGTGCTGCTGGGGGCGGGTTTGCTTTCGTGTGGCTGCTCGAAGGCGGTGAACAGCCCGGAGCAGGTGTCGCGGGTCTTTGTCGAGGCCCTGCGCTCCGGCTCGACCGCGACGCTCGATACGCTGGTCGACTGGGAGCGGGTGGTGCTGCAAGACAACTATGTCACGGACAGCTATTTCAGCGCACTCGGCCAGTCCGGCAAAGACAGCGTGACCGCCTCTTATCGCGCAATCTTCCGGGACACCGTGATTCCGCTGTTCGCCCGGGCGAAGATCAGCATAGTCCAGGTGGCGGTGATGCGCAAGGAGGCGGAGGGCTGGTTGGAGATCGAGTTCCAGTCACAGAGCGGCCAGATCGCCGAGGCCAACAAGTGCTCGATCAGCCTTGTCTACCGTCCGAACACCCGTCACTGGCGGATAGTCGACCTGGGGAAGGTCCTCGAACTGGCCCGGGCGGGCGTGGATTACGACTCGAAGCACTATTACCTTCAACAGCCGGCTAATCCGTGATTGCGGTTAATCCTGTATCAACTACGGGGGATGGGAGAAAAAATGAATGACCAGAGTTTTCCGACCTGCCTCAAGTGCAAGCAGGGTGTGCTGATCCCGTTGAGCGACTACGGTCGCGACGGGGCATCGATCATGTACAAGGCTTGGGTCTGCACCAACCCTGAGTGCGGGTTCCACCTGCGCATAGACAACGGCGAGGTCAGTATCGGCAAGGATATCGGCCAGTCGTTCAAGTAAGATCGGAGTCCGGGCCGGGGTGTGCTGCGCTCAGAGCGGCCCATCTCCGGCCAGAAGGCGCTTTCGGGGCAGCAAGGCGCTGAAAGCGTGGATAACTCCAGAACTCCACCGGGGAGAGAGTCTCATGCAGCCGGTGCTGACCGCTGAGCAGATGCGGCGGATCGACCGGGCCTCCATCGACGGCCTGGGTCTGCCGGGCGCGGTGCTGATGGAGTCGGCCGGCCGGGCCGTGGCCTGCGCTGTCGTAGAGTTCGACCTGACCGCGGATTGCCGCCGCCCGGTCGTGCTCTGCGGTAAGGGCAACAACGGGGGCGATGGTTTCGTGGCCGCCCGCTGGCTGACCGAGCACTGCGAGCCCGGCTGGCCGAAAGTGTTCCTGGCCGGCAGCCTGGAGGCTCTTACCGGCGCTGCCGCGACCATGGCCCGGGTGGCTGTCGCCTGCGGCCTGAACGTGCTGGAGCTGGAAAAGAGCGGCCTCGACCCGTTGAAAGACGCCCTGGGCCGGGCCAACCTGGTCCTGGACGCTCTCCTGGGGACCGGAGCGGCCGGTGCGCCGCGCGGCCTGGTGGGAGCGGTCATCGACCTTCTGGCCGGCTGGACCCGTCCCCTGGTGGCGGTGGATGCCCCCAGCGGGGTGCAGATGGATGACGGCCAGGCGCCCGGGGCCTGCCTGAGCGCCGATCTGACTGTCACTTTCGGCTACCTCAAGGTCGGCCACCTGATCCAGCCGGGCCGCGCCCTCTGCGGCGAGGTTGTGCTGGCGGACATCGGGTTCCCGGAGGCGGCCGAGGCCGGGCTGGAATTCGACACGTTCCTGACCGATTCCCTGGATGTGGGCCTCAATTTCCCGCCCCGCGAGCCAGATTCTCACAAGGGCGATTACGGACGGGTGCTGGTGGTGGGCGGCTCCACCGGATTGACCGGCGCGCCGGTCATGGCCGCGCAGAGTGCGATGACTATCGGCGCCGGGCTGGTCACGGCCGCGCCGCCCGCCTCGCTCAACGCGGTGTTCGAGGCCAAGCTGACCGAGGTGATGAGCGCGCCCCTGCCGGATTCCGGACTCGGGTATCTGGCCGCCGGGGCCCTGGAGCCGCTTCTGAAGCGATTGAGCGCCGGGGTGGATGTCCTGGCCCTGGGGCCGGGCCTGGGACGGGCGCCGGAGACCGCCGATCTGGTGCGGGAGCTGGTCGGGCGCCTGGAGTGTCCGGCCGTGCTGGATGCGGACGGCTTGAACGCGTTCGAGGGCTGTGCCGAGCGGCTGTCCGGTTGCAAGGCTCCGCTCGTGATCACCCCGCACCCGGGCGAGATGGGACGGCTGAGCGGCCTGTCCGCCGCGCAGATCAAGGCCGACCCGCTGCGGGTGGCGCGCGGGTTCGCGATGAGTCACGGCCTGGTGTTGGTGCTCAAGGGCAACCCGAGCCTGATCGCCGACCGCGACGGCCGGGTGGTGATAAATCCCACCGGGGGGCCGTCCCTGGCCAAGGGCGGCAGCGGAGATGTCCTGACCGGGATGATAGCGGGGCTGCTCGCCCAGGGGCTGGAGCCGTTCGAGGCGGCGGTCTGCGCGGTGTACCTGCACGGGCTGTGCGCCGACCTGGCTGCGAAGAAACTTAGTGAGTATTGTGTCAGCGCCACGGAGCTTCTTCGCGTTCTTCCCGAGGCGATAAACAGTGTGTCGGCGGAGGCTTACGGGACGGAATAAACGTCCAAAGCCTTGCCAGTACTGTTTTAACTTGACTTAAAAAAAGATTGAGGATATTTTACATGTCTGTACTTGTAATAGAGCTTGAAAAGCTGCGCGGCGGGTCGTGCCGCAACTCCGGGGCTGTCGATCCGGTTGAGTTGCAGTTCGCCGATCCGGCCGAGTTGGTGTTCGAGGGCCCGCTGGAACTGGATGTACGGGTCAGCACCACGGACCGTCTGAGTTTTTACGTGCACGGCACGCTGAGCTACAGGGTCAGCGCCGAGTGCCGCCGTTGCCTGCGTCCCGTTTCGGTGGAGCGCAATCCGGAAGTGCGGGGGATGTTCGCTTTCAACGAGGCTCTGGAGCGGCTCGAGCTGAACGATGAGGAGCGCGAGCTGCAGGATATTATTCCCCTGGCCGCGGACAGCGACAGCCTCGACCTGACCAGCTTGGTGCGCGAGGCGGTGGTCCTGGATTATCCGCATTTCCTGCTCTGCTCCGAGAGTTGCCGCGGGCTGTGCCCCGGCTGTGGAGCCGACCTGAACGTTGAGGCCTGCCGTTGCCATCACGAGAGCGACGACCCGCGCTGGGCCAAGCTGCTTGGGCTGAAAAAAAAAGAAGACAAGTGACATTTCAAGGCAAGTGCTGTTAAACGGAAACCGGCCGTAATACAAAGCGGCCGGTTAGCTTTGAGGGGAGAGACAATCATGGCCGTACCACGCAGAAGGACCTCCAAGACCGCCAAGCGCAAGAGAAGGACCCATTTCAAGCTGGAAGCCATCGGCGCGAGCCTGTGTTCGCATTGCGGCCAGAGCAAGCCGCAGCACACCGTGTGTCCGCACTGCGGATACTACAACGGCCGCGAAGTGGTGGCAAAATCGGAGTAATGGCGGAAAGGCAATTCTGGACCCCGGCGCTGTCGGCAACGCGACCCGCGCCGGGTGTTCACGTTTATCCGTCTCTCCCGGACGCGGGTGGCGGAGCACCGAGGCTTAAGGACCGGGAACATTTCGAATGAAAATCGTTCTGGATGTCATGGGGGGAGACCACTATCCGGTCGCACCGCTTAAAGGAGCGGTCGAGGCGATAGAGCAGCTCGATTCCGATTTCGAGCTGGTGCTGGTTGGCGATGAGGCCCTGATCCAGAAGCACTTGGAGAAAAGCGGCTCGTTCGACCGTGGCCGGATTCAGGTGGTGCATGCTCCCGAGGTGGTCGAGATGGGGGAGAGCCCGACCGTGGCCCTCCGCAAGAAAAAGAATTCCTCCATCTCGGTGGGAGTGGACCTGGTGGCGCGCAAGGAGGCCCAGGCGTTCGTGAGCGCCGGCAACACCGGTGCGGTGATGGCCGCCTCGTTCCGTGGTCTCGGGCGGATCGGCGGTATCAGCCGCCCGGGTATCTGCAGTGTCTTCCCCACCGTGGACAAGCCCTGCGTGGTTCTGGACGTCGGGGCCAACGTAGATTCCAAACCTTTGCATCTGTTGCATTTCGCCATGATGGGCGCGGTCTATTCCCATAAAGTGCTGGGAGTGGCCAACCCGCGGGTCGGCCTGCTCAATATCGGCGAGGAACCCTCCAAGGGCGATGAGCTCTCGATCGAGACCCACAAGCTGCTCAGCGACAGCCCGCTCAATTTCATCGGCAACGTGGAGGGTGGCGGTATCTTCGAGGGCCTGGCCGATGTGGTGGTCTGCGACGGGTTCGTGGGCAACGTGGTGCTCAAGCTGAGCGAAAAGGTGCTCAGCCTGATCGTGAACCAGTTGCGCACCCAGATCAAGGCCAACCCGATGTCGGCCCTGGGGTTCCTGCTGATGAAGCAGGTGTTCGAGCAGATGAAGAAGACTTTCGATTATGCCGAGTACGGCGGTGCGCCGCTCCTGGGAATCGACGGTACGACCATAATCTGCCACGGCGGCAGCAGCCCGAGAGCGATCCGCAACGCGATCCGCTCCGCCCGCCTGGCGGTGATCAAGAATGTCAACGAGCTGATCCGTGAATCGGCGGCCAACTACCAGATGGATAACAGCACGAATGGGAAAGTATCTTAAGGTTCTGTCCACCGGCATCGCATTGCCGGAAAAAGTGCTGACCAACTCCGACTTGGAGCGCATGGTCGACACCTCGGACGAGTGGATTGTTACGCGCACGGGCATCAAGGAGCGCCGGATCAGCGAACCCGGTATTTCCACCAGCGACCTGGGGGCCCAGGCCGCGGCCATGGCCCTGGAGCGGGCCGGTATTACCGCGCTGGACATTGATCTGCTGATTGTCGCCACCGCCTCGGGGGATTACCTGTTTCCCTCCACGGCCTGTGTGATCCAGAGCAAGCTGGGCGCCACGCGCGCCACGGCGTTCGATATCTCGGCCGCGTGCAGCGGTTTCCTCTACGGTCTGACCATTGCCTTTTCCATGCTCAGCAGCGGTTTTTTCCGCCGGGCCCTGATCGTGGGCGCCGAGACCCTGACCAAGATCACCGATTACACCGACCGCTCGACCTGCGTGATTTTCGGCGATGGGGCCGGGGCGATGCTGGTCAGCCTGGCCGAGGACGGTAAAGGCATGTTTGAGAGCCATCTGGGCAGTGACGGCACCTTTTCCGGCCTGCTCAACCTTCCCGCCGGCGGCACTCATCTGCCGGCCTCGCACGAGACTGTCGACAACCATATGCATTTCATCAAGATGAACGGCAACGAGCTGTTCAAGGTGGCCGTGCGTTCGATGGTCGAAACCGCGGAGACGATCCTGCAGAAAGCCAAGCTTACCTCTGCGGACATCGATCTGCTTATCCCGCACCAGGCCAATATCCGGATCATCCAGTCGCTGGTCAAGCGCCTGGCTATTGATGAGGGTAAGGTCTATGTCAACATCGAGCGTTTCGGCAACACCTCGGCCGCCTCGATCCCGATTGCCTATCACGAGGCGCGCAGCCGCGGCCTGATCGATGCCGAAAAGCTCCTGCTGATGCTGGCGTTCGGCGGCGGAATCACCTGGGGTGGAGTGCTGCTGCGCGGTTGATTCTTGAGTTTGACAACACCCGGAGGAATTCGGATGTCGGATGAAGTTAAAACAGCGGTGATATTCCCAGGCCAGGGTTCGCAGTACGTGGGCATGGGCCGTGATCTGTTCGATGCGTTCACTCCGGTGCGCGAGTTGTTTGGCCGGGCTTCGGAGAAGCTGGGTTTCGACCTGGCGAAGCTCTGTTTCGAGGGTCCCGAGGAGGAGCTGGCCCAGACCCGGGTGACACAGCCCGCCATTTTCGTGCACTCGGTGGCCGTGTTCAGGCTCCTGGCCGAGCGCGGGTTCGCGCCAGCGGTGGCCGCCGGTCACAGCCTGGGCGAGTACAGCGCCCTGACCGCGGCCGGGTTCGTGGATTTCGAGGAAGCTGTCGGGCTGGTGGGCCTGCGCGGCCGTCTGATGCAGGCGGCCGGTGACAAGGCCCCCGGCGCGATGGCCGCGGTGATCGGTCTGGATAACGCGGTGATAGAGGGCCTCTGCCGCGACAGCGGCGAGGTCGTGGTGCCGGCCAACCTGAACGCTCCGGGCCAGGTGGTGGTGAGCGGCAGCGTGCAGGGGGTGGACAAGGTGCTGGAAGCGGCCCAGAAAGCCGGGGCGCGGATGGCCAAGAAACTGAAAGTGAGCGGGGCGTTCCACTCACCGCTGATGGAATACGCCTCCGCCCCGATGCGCGAGCGCCTGGCCTCGGCCAATATCCACGCCGGATGTATCCCGGTGGTGCCCAATGTCACCGCAACGGCCGAGGAGAACCCGGAAACCCTGCGCGAGCTGCTGGTGCGCCAGATTGTCAGCCCGGTGCTCTGGACCGCCTCGATCAACACGATATCCGGGATGGGAATAAGGAAATTCATCGAGGTCGGGCCGGGCAACGTGCTGGCCGGACTGTGCCGCCGGATCGAGCGGGAGCTTGAAACCACAAGCGTTGGAACGCTGGAGCAGCTTGAATCTTATCGCTGAGCGGCGGTTTAACCTTTACTTTTTTAACGGGTAATATTAAAATGGTCTTACAAAATCAAGTCGCGCTGATCACGGGCGGCGCACGTGGAATTGGCAAGGGTGTGGCCGAGCGGCTGGCCTCCGATGGAGCCAGCACGGTGCTGGTGGATATCGACGCCGTCATGGCCGAGAAGACCGCGGCCGGACTCGGTGGACCGGGCAAGCACATGGGTCTCGCCTGTAACGTGTCCGATGCGGATCAGGCCCAGGCGGTGGTGGACAAGGTGGTCGAGCAGTACGGCCGTCTCGACATCCTGATCAACAACGCCGGGATCACCCGCGACAACCTGATCATGCGGATGAAGCCCGAGGACTGGGAACTGGTGCTGCGGGTGAACCTGACGGGCAGTTTCAATTTTGTCCGCGCGGTCAGCCGTCAGATGATGAAACAGCGCTCGGGCCGGATCGTCAATGTATCGTCCGTTGTCGGTCTGATGGGCAATGCCGGGCAGGCTAACTACTCGGCCTCCAAAGCCGGGTTGATCGGCCTGACCAAGAGCGCGGCCAAGGAGTTCGCCTCGCGCGGGGTTTGTGTTAACGCGGTGGCCCCGGGCTTTATCGAGACCGAGATGACCGCCAATCTGCCGGAGGAGGTCAAGGCCGGCTGGAACAAGATTATCCCCCTCGGTCGCGGCGGACAGATTGCGGATGTGGCTGCCGCCATCGCGTTCCTGGTCGGCCCGGACTCCTCCTATCTTACCGGGCAGGTGATTCAGGTGGATGGCGGAATGGTGATGTAGTAAACAGTGTTAGCTGTCAAGCAGCTTGAATACAATTTTCATTGTTCATACCCACAAAACCAAAGCCGGAGGTTATTTTTATGGCGGACCTGGCGCAGAAGGTGAAAGAAATCATCGTCGAGAAGCTGGGCGTGGATGCTGAAAAAGTCACTGATGACGCCTCGTTTGTTGAGGATCTGGGCGCCGACAGCCTCGACACGGTCGAGCTGGTGATGGATTTCGAGGAAGAGTTCGACCTCGAGATCCCGGATGAGGAAGCAGAAAAGCTGACCACGGTCGGCTCGGCGATCAAGTACCTGGAAGAGAAACTCGCCTCCAAGTCTAACTGACTGGTCCAGGAATGAGGACATAGACAGAAGGCCGGCTCGATGCATACACGGCCGGCCTTCTGTCTGTCTGCCCGGCTCCGGGAGATACGGGCGCACGATTTGCTGCGCGCCGATCGAGTCTCGTGGCCGCCCTTCGGAGTGACCCGTGGATTTTGACAACTCCCTCCAGTCGTAGTGGGATGTTGTATTGTGAGAATTCGAACAACCGAGAACCGATGATGACAAGAAGAGTAGTAGTCACCGGAGTGGGAGCCGTGACCCCGCTCGGCAACGATGTTGAGACCACCTGGCAGGGCCTGTTGGAGGGCCGCAGCGGGATCGGCCCGATAACCACGTTCGATGCGAGCGCGTTCGATACACATTTTGCCGGTGAGATCAAGGGTTTCAATCCCGAGTTGTTCATGGACCGCAAGGAGACCAAGCGTACCGACCGGTTCGTCCAGTATGCCGTGGCCGCCAGCACGATGGCCCTGCGTGATGCAGGGATCGAGCAGGTGAGTGACCCGGCTGAGCAGGAGCGTTTCGGGGTCATTATCGGCTCCGGGATCGGCGGGCTGGAAACCCACGAGGCCCAGCACAACCGCTATCTGGCCGGAGGGCCGGGGCGGATCAGCCCGTTCTACGTACCGATGATGATTTCGGACATGGCCGCGGGCTATGTCTCGATCCACGTGCAGGCCAAAGGCCCCAATTTCTGCACCGTATCGGCCTGCGCCTCGGCCGGGCATGCGATCGGAGCGGCGTTCCGCTCGATCCGCTACGGTGAGTCGGACATGATGCTGGCCGGCGGCACCGAGTGCTCGATCACCCCGATGGGCCTGGGCGGGTTCAACGCCTGCAAGGCCCTGTCCACCCGGAACGATGACCCGCAGGGCGCCTCGCGTCCGTTCGATGTCACCCGGGACGGGTTCGTGCTGGGGGATGGCTCGGGCGTGGTCCTGATCGAGGAATACGAGCATGCGGTCAAGCGCGGCGCGAGGATCTATGCCGAGGTGGTCGGAGTGGGCAATACGGGCGATGCCTATCATATCACCGCCCCGGCCGAGGACGGAAACGGCGCCAGCCGCGCCATGGCAGCCGCCATGCGCGAGGGTGGGCTGAGTGTGGACGATGTCGACTACATCAACGCCCACGGCACCTCGACCGAGCACAACGACCAGATCGAAAGCTTGGCGATCCGCAACGTGTTCGGCGCGCGGGCGAAAAACGGCCTGGTGGTAAGCTCCACCAAGTCCATGACCGGCCACCTTCTGGGCGCCGCCGGCGGCGTGGAGGCGATTTTCACCTCCCTGTCGATCTATCACGGGATCGTTCCCCCGACCATCAACTACCGCAATCCCGACCCGAAATGCGACCTGGACTACTGCCCCAACCAGAAGCGCAGCCTGACCATACGGGCGGCCCTGAGCAATTCGTTCGGGTTCGGTGGTCACAACGTTTCACTGGCTTTCAGGAAAATCTGAGCAGCCGCGGAGCGGTGTAAACATGCGGGTCAACCCACTGAAATTGCTGCTTTCGCTTTTCGGCTGGAAAGGACCCGGAAGAGTTAGAAGAAAGAAATTGAGCCGTCTTGAGAAGAGCCTCGGGTATTCGTTCAAGGATATCAACCGACTCGAGACGGCTCTTTCGCATCTGTCGTACATCAACGGCAGCGGACGGCCGCACCTGGAGAGCAACGAGCGCCTGGAGTTCCTGGGGGATTCGGTGCTCGACCTGGTGGTGGCCGAGCACCTGTTCCAGGCGTACACCGGAGCGCGCGAGGGCGAGCTGACCCGGATCAAGTCCTCGCTGGTGTCGCGGGAGGCCCTGGCTGCCCAGGGGACGCGCCTGGGTCTGGACAGCTACATACTGTACGCGCGCGAAAGCGTGCGCGGCCGTCAGCGCGGGCTCAACACGATCATCTCAAACTGCCTGGAGGCGGTGATCGGGGCGATCTACTTGGACGGCGGCTACGAGGTGGTCCGGCGGGTGATCCTGAACGTGCTGCTCGAGGGCGGACAGGCCCGTCCCGGAGTGGATGACCTGCTCGAGGCCAAGAACCGCCTGTTGCACCTGTCGCAGGTGCATTACGGCGCCCAGCCCGTGTACCGGATTGTCGAGGTCAGCGGTCCGGAGCACGACAAGTGCTTTGTCTGCGAGGTGGGCGTGGGCGGAGATATCCTGGGCCGGGGCGCGGGAGCGAACAAGAAGGAAGCGGAAAAGCAGGCCGCCCAGCAGGCGCTGGGGCTTCTGATCGCCCGTCACGGCGATGAAATGTCCTGAAAACATATCGGCACATCTTGCGATTCACTCAATCCCCATCATTCTGGAGACCAAATGGAGTACTTCCTCACAGAAGAACAGCTCGAAATCAAGCGTCTGGCGCGACGCATCGCCGAAAATTACATCATCCCGCAGCGTGAGGAACTCGACCACAAGAGCGAGTTCCCGCACCAGATCATGGCTGAGATTGCCAAGGCCGGTCTGCCCGCGATCTACATCCCCGAGGAGTACGAGGGCATCGGCGGCGGCCTGCTGGAGCTGGTTCTGGCCACCGAGGAGCTGAGCCGCGCCTGCGCCGGCGTGGGCGTGACCTACGCCGCCAGCTCGCTGGGCAGTTTCCCGATCATTATCGGCGGCAACGAGGAGCAGAAGAAGAAATACCTGCCGACCATCGCCGCGGGTGAGGAGTATGCCGCTTTCTGCCTGACCGAGGCCGGGGCCGGCTCGGATGTGGCCGCCATGCAGACCAGCGCCCGCAAGGTGGGCGATGACTACGTGCTCAACGGCACCAAGCAGTGGATCACCAACGGCTGCGAGGCCCACACCTACACCGTGTTCGCCAAGACCGACAAGACCCGCGGCGCGCGCGGGATCAGCGCGTTCGTGGTGCGCAAGGGCAATCCCGGCCTCAAGTTCGGCAAGAAAGAGGACAAGATCGGTATCCGCGCCTCGGCCACCTACGAGGTGATTTTCGAGGACTGCGTGGTGAAGAAAGAGGACATGCTCGGCCGCGAGGGCGCGGGTTTCGGCATCGCCATGCGCACGTTCGACAAGAGCCGTCCGGGCATCGGCGCCCAGGCCCTCGGTATCGCCCAGGGCGCGATGGATGCCGCGCTCGATTACGCCTACAAGCGCGAGCAGTTCGGCCAGTCGATCATGAATTTCCAGGGTGTTTCGTTCATGATCGCCGACATGGCGATCCAGATCGAGGCCTCCCGCGCCCTGGTCTACCAGGTGGCGCGCATGGTGGACGGCGGGGTGAAGAACTACGGTATGGAATCGGCCATGGCCAAGGTATTCCCCTCGGACGTGGCGATGAAGGTGGCCACCGACGCCATTCAGGTGCTGGGCGGCTACGGCTACATGAGAGACTACCCCGTGGAAAAATATTTCCGCGACGCCAAGATCACGCAGATCTACGAGGGCACGAACCAGATCCAGCGTGCGATCATCGTGTCCAACCTGGTGCGTGAGATGGCCAGCCGGAGAGGTTGAGCGGTTTGATGGGGTTTTCGATCGATGTGTCGCGGCTCAACGACCCGCGCCTGCGGGAGATCGGCCGGGGCCTGGAACTGGGGCAGCGCCTGGGGCGGAATGAGGCCCTTATTCTGTGCGAGACCCCCGACATTCCGGGCCTCGGTCTTCTGGCCGACCGGGCCAACCTGGCGGCCAACGGCGAGCGGGTCTGCTACATCAACAACGCGCACATCAACTATACGAATATCTGTGCCAACCGCTGCCGGTTCTGCGCCTACCGTCGCGCCGGGGCCGACTCGCCCGGAGCGTTCTTCCTGAACCCGGACGAGGTGCTGGAAAAGGCCCGTGCCCTCTGGAGCGAGCGGGTGCGCGAGTTCCATATCGTGGGCGGCTGCCACCCGGATGCACCGCTGAGCTACTATGTCCATATGCTGGAGCTCCTGCGGCGGGAATACCCCGGGGTCTGCCTACAGGCTTTCACCGCGGTGGAAGTGGAACACCTGGCCCGCAAGGCCGGGCTGAGCGTGGCCGAGACCCTGGCCGAGCTGAAAAAGGCCGGGCTCGATTCGCTGCCGGGCGGCGGGGGCGAGATATTCAACCCCGCGGTGCGCAGCCGGATCTGCCCGGAGAAAATCAGTGGGGAGCAGTACCTGGAGGTGATGCGCCAGGCGCACGGTCTGGGTATTCCGACCAATGTGACCATGCTGTTCGGACACATCGAGAGCCGGGCCGACCGGGTGGACCACATGCTGGCCGTGCGGGAGCTGCAGGACGAGACCGGCGGGTTCAACTCTTTCATTCCGCTGGTGTTCCACCCGCAGAACACGGATTACCCGGACCTGGTGAAGACCGGCGCGGTGGATATCCTGCGCACTATCGCAGTGGCGCGGCTGCTGCTGGACAACGTGAGGCATATCAAGGCGTTCTGGATCATGCTCGGGTTGCCGCTCACCCAGGTGGCGCTCTTTTTCGGGGCGGATGATGTCAATGGGACGGTGATCGAGGAAAGGATCACCCACGATGCCGGGGCCGAAACCCCGCAGCACCTGAAAGAGCGCGAGCTGGTGCGGATAATCCGCGAAGCCGGACGACGGCCATTCGAGAGGGACACACTGTACAACGCGGTTGAAACGGTATAAATTGACGACAGAGACAGTCCGGTTTTCAGGTTTCCATCACCACCCCCGCCAAGGGAGCGAACATGAGAACATCCTTTCTGGTACTGACACTCTTTGTTGCCTTTGTCGCTTTCACCACCTCGCGCACCTATGCCGGGAGCCCCTCCAGCAGCGCCGAGATCGTCCTCGCCCAGCAGGATGCGGGACAGCCGGCCATCGTGGAATCCGGCACGGCCGAGGCAGAGGCCGCGGGTGGACATGGTGAGGACCTGGGCACGAAACTGCCCCTCTGGAGTGTCATTCCCTTTGCCGGCATTCTGCTGAGCATCGCCCTGTTCCCGTTGTTCGCCCCGCATTTCTGGCACCATCATTTCCCCAAAGTGAGCGCGGCCTGGGCGCTGCTGTTCGCGGTGCCTTTCCTGGTGGTGTTCGGCCACGCGGCCTGGCATTCGATCCTGCACATCTACCTGATCGACTACATCCCGTTCATCATACTGCTCTGGGGCCTTTTCACCGTGTCGGGCGGACTGCTGGTGCGCGGCAAGCTGGAGGGCACACCGGCGATCAACACGATTTTCCTGTTGATCGGCACGGTGCTGGCCTCCTGGGTCGGGACCACCGGGGCCTCGATGCTGATGATCCGTCCGGTGATCCGCTCCAACAAGAACCGCCAGAACAAGGTGCACATCATCGTCTTCTTCATTTTCCTGGTGGCCAACATCGGCGGCAGCCTCACCCCGCTGGGTGACCCGCCGCTATTCCTCGGGTTCCTGCACGGGGTCTCGTTCTTCTGGACTCTGCACCTGCTCCCGATGATGTCGTTCCTGTCGCTGATCCTGCTGTCGCTGTTCTTCGTGATCGACACGATCGTATACCGGCGGGAGACCAAGGGCGTGACCAAGGCCGCCACCGGCGAGAAAAGCGCCATCCGTATCGTCGGCCTGTACAACTTCATCTTCCTGGGCGGCATCGTGGCCAGCGTGCTGCTGAGCGGCATGCTCAAGCTGGGTGTGATCAACATCGGCGGGATCGAAGTCGAGGGACAGAACCTGCTTCGCGATGTCCTTATTATGGGCATGGGCGTTCTTTCGATGGTGTTCACGCCCAAGGACGTGCGCAAGGAGAACGAGTTCTCCTGGGCCCCGATCCTGGAAGTGGCCTACCTGTTCGCCGGGATTTTCATGACCATCATCCCGGCCCTGGCGATCCTGCGCGCCGGCGAGCACGGGGCGCTGGCATTTCTGATCAAGGCGGTCAACGAGCCCGCGCACTATTTCTGGGCTTCCGGCATCCTGTCCAGTTTCCTGGACAACGCCCCGACTTACCTGACCTTCTTCAACAGCGCCCTGGGCCAGTTGTTGCCGGGCATCCCCGAGGCCACCGCCGTACACGACCTGATGAATACACACACAGTTTTCCTCGAGGCGATAAGCTGCGGCTCGGTGTTCATGGGCGCCAACACCTACATCGGCAACGCGCCGAATTTCATGGTCAAGTCGATCGCCGAGGAGAGCGGTATCCGGATGCCCAGTTTCTTCGGCTACATGCTCTATTCGGTCGGGATACTTGTCCCGCTGTTCATCCTGGTGACAGTGGTGTTCTTCGGTTAAGAGAATTTAAGCCGGGGTTGCGGTAAGCCCGCGGCCGGCTTTGGATAAGAGAAAGCAGAACGCGGCAGAGAGCCGGTCAATCGCCTGTGATTACCGGCTTCTGTCGTTTACGGCATTGACTGGGTATTCAGGCCGCCGGAGCGAAGGGGCCGGGGATAGAGCGGAATGAAAAGCGAGCGGGCAGAGAGGCTGAGCCTCTGGCGCGTGGCGGAACAGTTCGAGCACGCGCCGCTCAACGAGCTGGGCGCGCGGGCCGACTCGGTGCGGCTGCGGCTGCACCCGGAGGGCCGGGTGACTTTCACCTCGGACCGGAACATCAACTACACGAATGTCTGTGTCAGCCGCTGCCGGTTCTGCGCTTTCTGCCGGCGGGATAAGGACCCGGAGGCCTATGTCCTGAGTTTCGCTGAGATCGGGGCGCGGATCGAACAGGCGCGCGCGGCCGGGGCGGTGCAGATCCTGCTGCAGGGCGGGATGAACCCGGCTCTGGGCCTCGGCTGGCACCTGGACCTGCTGCGTTTCATCCGGAGCGAGCACCCGATCCACGTGCACGGCTACTCGGCCCCGGAGATAGATTTCCTCTGCGGTCAGAGCGGCTTGCCCCTGCCCGCGGTCCTGGAGCGCCTGGTCGCCTCCGGGCTCGGCTCTATCCCCGGCGGCGGGGCCGAGGTGCTCTCGAGCCGGGTGCGGCGGCGGGTCAGCCCGCGCAAGATCGGGGTGCGGCGCTGGCTCGAGGTGCACGAGGCCGCACACAGGATGGGCCTCAGGACCACGGCCACCATGGTCTACGGCCTGGGGGAGACTTTCCGCGACCGCCTGGTCCACCTGCGGCATATTCAGCGTCTGCAGGCGCGCACGGGCGGATTCACGGCGTTCATCCCCTGGAGCTTCCAGCCCGGCAACACGACAATGGATATCGCCAAGAGCGGCCCGGCGCTCTACCTGCGGATACTGGCCGTCAGCCGTATCCTGCTGGACAACGTGCCCAACCTGCAGGTCTCCTGGGTCACCCAGGGGCCGGAGGTGGCGCAATTGGCCCTGTATTACGGGGCCAACGATTTCGGCAGCACGATGATGGAGGAGAACGTGGTGCGCGCCGCAGGGTGCAGTTTCAAGGTCATGGACGAGTCCGCAATCGCCGCTCTGGTGCGTGGGGCCGGTTTTATCCCGGCGCTGCGCCATCAGGACTACAGCCTGATTCGTACCCTCTGAGGAGCTTTCAGCCCCATGAGCCGGTTTCCCGAAAACATCCAGGTCCCCTCGGATTTCAGCGGTTTCGCCGTGATCGGCGGCAGCGGAGCCTACAGCCTGGGCCTGGAGCAAAGCGGCCTGGGAGTGCCAGCCGGCGCGGACCTCTGTCTGGAGACCCCCTTCGGCACGGCGGCGGATATCTCTTTCCTCCGTCCGCAAGGTGGCGCTGGCTGCTACGCTTTCATGTCCCGTCACGGGCGCCAGGGCTACAATGTCACCGCTGCGGAGGTCAACTACCGGGCGAATATCTGGGCGCTGAAGCTGATCGGCGCCACGCGGATATTCGCCTGGAGCGGCCCCGGCGCGGTGGACACGCGTTTCACTCCCGGCGAATATGTCCTGCCGGATGACCTGATCGACCTGACCCGCGGCCGCGAGAGCACGTTTTTCAAGGGCACCGGCCTGGGTTTTATCCGCCAGAACCCGGTGTTCTGCCCGCGGATGCGGCCCGTTCTGGCCGAGGCGGCGCGCGCGACCGGACGGCGGGTGCATGAGGGCGCGGTGTACGCGGTCACCGAGGGCCCGCGCCTGGAGACACCTGCCGAGGTGCGGATGATCGCCCGCCTGGGCGGGGCTCTGGTGGGGATGACCCTGGCCCCGGAGTGTTTCCTGGCCCGCGAGCTGGAGCTGTGCTACCATCCGGTCTGCTACGTGACCAACTGGGCCGAGGGTGTGCGCGAGCTGCCGTATCGCGAGGGCGAGCTGTTCGAGGGCATGCTGGAGCCGGAGCTGAGGCGCGAGGTCGATTCCGCGGTGGCGGGGTTTGCGGTCATCGTGCGCCACGCCGCGCTGGCCTTCGAGCGCCTGTCCGGGGAGAGGCGCGAGTGCCCCTGCTCGCGCTCCATGCTGCGCTACCGCAGAGCCGGGCGCATCCCCACCGACTGGCAGAGCTGGATCAAGCCGGAATAGGTTGACATCCGCGCCGGAATGAGAGACAATGCAATATTACGCATTTTCAACGTGTTCGTGACTCTGAAAGGAAAGACAATGCCGGGCAAAGTGCTGATCCTGATGGGCAGCGAGTCGGACCGCGAGGTGATGGCCAAGGCCGAGGCCGTGTTGAGCGAGGCGGGAGTGCAGTGGGAGACCCACGTTTCCAGTGCGCACCGCGCGCCGGATGCCACCCGCGAGCTGGTGCAGACCGCGGCGGAAAAGGGCTTCCGGGTGATAATCGCCGGGGCCGGCCTGGCCGCGGCCCTGCCGGGTTTCTGCGCCTCGTTCACCCGTCTGCCGGTGATCGGGGTGCCCCTGGCCTCCGGCCCCCTGGCCGGGGTGGATGCCCTGCTCTCGATCTCGCAGATGCCTCCGGGGGTGCCGGTGGCCACGGTGGGGATCAACAACTCGAAGAACGCCGCGCACCTGGCGCTGAGAATTCTGGAGTTGGCGCGTGGTTGAGCGTTTTCTGCTCCTGGAGGGGGATACGTTCCCGTCGGAGTGGGTGGCGCTGGCCGCGGAAAAGCTTGAGCAGGGCGCGGTGGTGGTCCATCCGACCGAGACCGTGCACGGTTTCGGCTGCCGTTGGGACAGCCGGGCGGCCCACGAACGGATCGTGCGGCTCAAGGGACGCGAGCCGGGCAAGGCCATGTTGTTCCTGGTCCCGGACACCGGGTGGGTCGAGCGCCTGGCGCAGGGGATTTCGCCCGAGGCTGCGGCCCTGATGCAGGCATTCTGGCCCGGGCCCCTGACCCTGGTGTTCAATGCCTCTGGAGCGGCCCATGAGCGCTGCCCCTGGCTGGGCGAGACTGTGGCCCTGCGCCGCAGCCCGCACCCGTTCACCGCGAAAGTGGTGGAACGGCTTGCGTTGCCGATGGTCTCGACCAGCCTTAACCGCTCCGGTCAGCCCGTGCCGGAGGACCCGGTCCGCTTTCTGACCGAGGTTCTTCCCGCCGAGCTGGGTGATGAGCCTCCGAAACCGCGGGTGGAGCTGGCGGTGATCGAGAGCCGAGCGCCTGGCAGCGGCGCCGGGACGGGCCTGCCCTCCAGCCTGGTCCGTCCGCTGAGCGGCGGATTCGAGTTGCTTCGCTCCGGGGCGGTCAGCGCGGAGGAGATTTCACGGCGCACTGGACTCGAACTCAGGCAGAGGTTGGGATGACAGACAAGGAAAACGGGACGGAAGAGAGCAAAGCGCCAGTGAAAAAGAAAGTCCTGTTCGTCTGCACGGGCAACACCTGCCGCAGCCCCCTGGCTGAGGCCGTGCTGAAAGCGAGGATCGCCGGGACGCCCCTGGCCGGGCGCATTGAGGTGTCCTCGGCCGGACTGCTGGCCTCGCACGGCCAGTTGGCCAGCGGCATGTCGCAGGAGGTGGCGCGCTCGCACGGCCTCGATCTGGAGGCCCACCGCAGCCGTCCCCTGACCCGCGAAATCGTGGCAGAGTCCGATCTTATCCTGGTGATGCAGGCCCTGCACCGGGTTATGCTGCAGAAAGACCCCTCGCCTGCCGGCAAGACAGTCAGGCTGCTGGGCGAGTTCGACCCAGCCCAGGCCGGGCCGGGGGGGGATATCGGCGACCCGTTTGGCGGGGACCGGCAGGCCTACGAGCAGTGCTTCGATACGATCAGCCGGGCGGTGGACAGGCTGTTCGAAAGCCTTCTGGCCGAACTGAACGTACCGGGCGGCGGAAAGAATGAAAAGCCCGATGGAACTGTTTTAAATTGACTTGAACTTGTAAGATGTATACATTAAAGCCTGATATGCGTGTTCCATGAAAGATTTTGCAGTCGCGGGAAAGAATGGTGTTTTGCCTCAGCAACCAGCGGACCGGACTCGACGTTTTAGACTCCTTTTTTGACAAGAAGGAGATTTAACCCTCCCAGTGAAAAAGAACCATCTTACCATCATTTTTATGAAAGACACCCGGCAGCCTGTCACGCTCGAAGTGTCGATCAAGCTGTTGATCCTAATAGTGGTGCTTCTTCTGGGAAGCGCATCGACGTATGCTTTTTTCATCCGCGGGTACCTGACCCTGAACAGCGACAACCAGAAGCTCGAACTGATTATTCGCTCCTTGAAAACCGACATCGGCCGTCTCCAGAACACAATCAACCGCATGAATACCGAGGATGAGACGGCATCGAGCGCCCAGTCAGCGGCGGCACAGACCCAGGAAGCCCCGCCGGATGAGAATGTCGCGGCCACACCCGAGAACATCGCGGTCGAGAACCTGAACCTAAACTACGACTCGGTCGCCGGGCAGGCGGATTACTATTTCATCCTGCATAAGATTGCAGAGGATGAGGAAGTGATGCGGGGCTACCTGTTCCTGGCGCTGAAAGATTCGAAGACCGGCGAGATACGGGCCTCTTTCCCGGAAGCGGAATACCGCACCGGCAAGCCGGTGGATTATCGCCGCGGCGACCGTTTCGCCATCCGCCGTTTCAAAGAGTACAAAGGTGTCCTTCAGTTTGCGAACCCCCCGGATATTCTGGAGGTGAAGGTTTATTCCGACACGGGCGATCTTCTGCTGAATTTCAGAAGAAGAATTCAGAAATAAAAGTTCAGGCGGTAAAAACCGGGCGAGGAAAAATGTTCAGTAAAAAGAACAAGATAGTCATCGACAGCATCAGCAGCGTGCTGGGAGAATCGACCCGGCTGGATGGAAAGCTGGTCTTTTCCGGCACCATGCGAATCGATGGGGCGGTGCAGGGTGAAATCGTCGCGGATCAGCAAAAAGGCGCACACAGCACGCTGATCATCGGTGAAAAGGCCCGGATCGACGGCGACATCCATGTGGATACGGTGATCAACAGCGGCAAGATCTACGGCAACGTGACCGCGTCCCACCGTTTGGCGATCCACGACCCCGGCCTGCTTATCGGCGATGTTCAAACGTCTGAGATAACTGTCGAGGATGGAGTTATGTTTAACGGCCGGTGCAACATGGTGCGCCGCTGATCCAATTCAAACCGGCAGCCGTGGAAGGACTGAACACTGAAAGCTTGCGGCCCAGAACGACTGTCCCTGAAAGAGGAGAGTGTATGTCCAGAAATCAACACGTCCGCTCATTCTGTCTTGTCGGCCTGCTCGCCCTTATCTCCGGCTGCATGAGCGCGCCGCAGAAAGCGAAGCTGACCGAGGTCGAGGAATTGTACCAGCAGGGCCAGTACCAGAATGCGATGAGCGTGGCGCGCTACAACATCAACAACCATGAAAACGAGCCCGCCTCGATCGTGGTGGTTTGGAAAGTCCAGGTGTTGCAGGGCACGCAGAGTGTCGAGTACGTGCAGGCCCTCTACAACGAGGCCCAGTCGCGGGTCAAGGAGTTCGGCCCCACTCTGGTGCCGTTTCTCTGCCGCGGCCTGCAGGAGGACCCCTACAATACGGTCCGTCTGTTCTGCATGTACGCAATGTCTGAGTTCGATGACACCACTGCCACCCGGTGCGTCTCCCAGGTGCTCGATCCCGCCTACACCCTGGGGGCCAAGCCGAGCGATATAACCCTGGAATTCCTGCAGTCCGAGGCGGCAATGGTCTTGGGAGCGCGCAAGTACACAGCGGCGTTCGACGGGATCGCGAAACTGGCCGAAAGCAAGAACCTCGACACGCAGAACAAGGTGGCCCAGGCCCTGGGTATGCTGGGCGATCAGCGGGCCCTGCCGGTGCTGGAAAACCTGAAGAAAAATATCCCGCCCACGCGCGAGGGCAAGTTCCTGGAGGAGATGGCCGATTCCTCGATTGCCAGGATTCAGCGCGGCCAGTGAGCGGCGCGCTCGCCTGCGGAAGATGGACAATAAAAGGAACGGCCTGAATCAGCAGTGCAAAAACGTAGGGGCGGGTTTGAAACCCGCCCCTACAGTCGTTTGGGATGCAGACTCCGAAGACCTGAACTCCGTCCTGTTATCAAGTGTCACCCATTCCAACCGCCGCCTGGCTATTCCGAGATGCGCAGGATATGCGCTCCCAGGCGGGTAAGCTTGGCCTCCAGGTTCTCGTAGCCGCGGTCCAGGTGGTAGATGCGGCTGATCTCGCCGCCGCCCTCGGCCACCAGGGCGGCCAGGACCAGCGCGGCGCTGGCCCGCAGGTCGGAGGCCATGACCGGGGCGTGGCTAAGCGGGGTCGGGCCCTGGATGGTCACCTGCTGGCCGCTCACCTCCATGCGCGCACCCAGGCGCGCCAGTTCGGGCACGTGCAGGAACCGGTTCTCGAAAATGGTCTCGCAGATGCTGCTGGGGCCGTTGGCCTGGGTAGCCAGGGCGCAGAACTGAGCCTGCATGTCGGTGGGGAACCCGGGGTAGGGGGCGGTGCAGATGTCAAAGGGCCGCAGCTCGCCGGTGCGTGTCACCCGCAGGCTGTTTTCACTTCGCTCCAGCGTGGCGCCGGCGGCCTCGATCAGAGCCAGGACCGCCTCCATCTGGACAGGGCAGCAGTCCTCGATCAGGATATCGCCACCGGTTATCGCCGCGGCCACGGCGAATGTGCCGGCCTCGATCCGGTCCGGGATCACCCGGTGCACGGCCCCGCCCAGAGCTCTCACTCCCTCGATTGTTATCTCGTTTCCGCCCGCGCCGCTCACCCGCGCCCCCATTTTGTTGAGAAGCTCGGCCATGTCCCATATCTCGGGCTCTCGGGCGGCGTTCTCGATCACTGTCACACCGCGGGCCAGGCTTGCGGCCAGCATCACGTTGATCGTGGCCCCCACGCTGGAGCCGCGCGGGCCGCTCAGGTCCACCCGTGCGCCTTGGAGGCCACCCTCCGCGTGGGCGTGGATATAGCCGCGGGAGGTGTCGATGGAGGCGCCCAGGGCGGCCAGGCCCTTGAGGTGCAGGTCCATGGCCCGCTGGCCGATCGCGCAGCCGCCGGGAAGGCTCACCTCGGCCCGCGCTTTTCGCGCCACAAGCGGCCCCAGCACGTAGTAGGAGGCCCGCATCCGCCGCACCAGGTCATAGGGCGCGGTGAACCCCTCGGCCGCGGAGGCATCCAGGCGCATCCAACCCGGCTTGCGCTCCACGTTTACGCCCAGGTTCTGCAGCACCTGGGTCATGGTGCGCACGTCCATCAGGTCGGGCACGTTGCCCAGCTCCAGCGGGCTGTCGGTAAGAAGCGCGGCCGCCATCAACGGCAGGCAGGAATTCTTGGCCCCGCCGGTACGGACCACTCCGCTTAAGGGGGGGGATTTTTCGATAACGAACTTGTCCATGCAGGGTGCCTTTCAGTGTTCAGTCATTCAACCGGCGGGCCGTGACAAACCGTTCCCGTCCGGAAAGATCGCGGTGAAATTCCGGGGCGTTGAGCTTTGCGGACCGGGCGGCGAAAATCCGCTCCAGCGAGGCATGCTGGCTCTCGCCGGTCTCGATGGCGAGCAGCCCGCCGGGGCGCAGGCAGTCCACGGCCTGGGCGGTCAGGCGCTCGATCACAGAAGTCCCGTCCGCCCCGCCGCCGTCCAGGGCCAGTTGCGGCTCGTACAGGCGTACCTCATCCGGCAGGGAGAGCATCTCGGCCGGGCTGACATAGGGCGGATTGGAGACTATAATATCGAAAATCGGCCGGGCGGCGAACGCGCTCAAGAGGTCCGCGCGGCAGAAAGAGACCGCTCCCGCGCCCGCGGGCAGGGCTTGGGCGTTGCGCACGGCCCAGGCCAGGGCCTCGGCCGAAAGGTCGCTCAGCACGTACCGGGCGGCCGGGTGCTCCACGGCCAGGGCCAGGCCCACAGCGCCGGTCCCGCAGCCCAGGTCGAGCACGCGGGGTAGCAGGGTAGGGGATGCCACGCTCTCCCCTGCCTTGGCTTTCAGTTCCTCCAGCACCAGGTCCACCAGCAGCTCGGTCTCGGGACGCGGCACCAGAGCGCCGGGGCCGGTGGCCAGGTCCAGGTGACGGAACGCGGTGCGGCCGGTGATGTACTGCAGCGGCTCGTGCGCCGCCCGTCGACGCAACAGCTCCCGGCAACGCTCCAGCTCGTCCTCGGTCAGCGGGCGCTCGTGGTTCAGGTAGAGGCCCAGACGGTCCAGGCCCAGCACGGCGCAGAGGATCAGCTCGGCGCTGCGGCGCGCTCCCGGCACGCCGTGCTCCTCGAGGTGCGCCTGGCAGAGGCGGAGTATTTCAATCAGTTTCTTCAGTGTTGCATCTCAATGAAAGAAAATATGTTCCAAGCCTTTCTTAAGGCTGTGCGCAAAGCCGGAAAAGCTTCCGGTTTTCTGCTGTGACAATATATAACCTAAGTCTGCGCCGGGCAATCCGCCCGCGAGTCAACGCCCGTTTCCTTTGACAGGCGGAGGTGAGTTTATTAAAATTGAACCTTCATCAAGTGCTTGAACCTCAAGTGATACATTCATCCGGCCCCGCGGCGGGACGGAAATAATACGAACCGTTGGAAGGTGCCTGAATGGAAAAGTTCGATTTCAAGGCAGTGGAAAAGAAATGGCAGGCCTGGTGGGAAGAACAGGGCCTGCATCACGCCGACCTGAGCGATGCGGCCCGCAAGTGCTACACACTGGTGATGTTCATCTACCCCTCGGGCGACAAGCTGCATATCGGCCACTGGTACAACTACGGGCCCACCGACACCTGGGCGCGGTTCCGCCGCATGCAGGGCTGGAACATCTTCGAGCCCATCGGCTACGATGCGTTCGGCATGCCGGCCGAGAACTACGCGATCAAGCACGGCGTGCACCCCTGGAACTCCACCGGCGACAACATCCGGTTTATCCGCGGCCAGCTCAAGGCCATCGGAGCGATGTACGACTGGTCGCGCGAGGTCAACACCAGCGCGCCGGAATACTACAAGTGGACCCAGTGGATTTTCCTGCAGCTCTACAAGGCCGGGCTGGCCTACCGGGCCAAGGCCCCGGTCAACTGGTGCCCGAGCTGCCAGACCGTGCTGGCCAACGAGCAGGTCCTGCCCGAGGGAACCTGCGAACGTTGCGAGACCCCGGTCACGCGCAAGGATTTAGTCCAGTGGTTCTTCGGGATCACCCGCTACGCCGACCGTCTGCTGGCCGGGCTGGACAAAATCGACTGGCCCGAGAAGACCAAGACCATGCAGCGTAACTGGATCGGACGCAGCGAGGGGGCCGAACTCACGTTCAGCTTCGCCACGGACACCCCCGGCGCCGACCGTCTGGGCCCCGAGGAACGGAATTTCAAGGTCTTCACCACCCGTCCCGACACGCTGTTCGGCGTTACCTACGTGGTGATGGCCCCGGAGCACCCGCTGGTGGAGCGGATCACCGTGCCGGAGCGACGCGCGGACGTGGCGGACTATGTCGCGCTGGCCCGCAGCCAGAACGAAATCCAGCGCACCAGCACGGTCAAGGAGAAAACCGGCGTGTTCACCGGGGCCTACGCGGTCAATCCGGCCAACGGCGAGCGGGTGCCGGTCTGGATCGCGGACTACGTGCTGGCCTCCTACGGCACCGGGATTGTGATGGCTGTGCCGGCGCACGATGAGCGCGATTTCGAGTTTGCGGGCAAGCTGGGCCTTCCGGTGCGCGAGGTGATCGCTCCGCAGGGTGGTCAGGCCGGGCAGCCGCTGGAGCAGGCCTACACCGAGCCGGGTACCATGGTCGACTCGGGCGAGTTCAACGGCCGCGAGTCGCGCGCCGGCGGCCGCGCCCTGGTGGAAAAGCTGAAAGCGGCGGGCAAGGCCGATTTCAAGATCAACTACAAGCTGCGCGACTGGCTGATCAGCCGTCAGCGCTACTGGGGCGTGCCCATCCCGGTGGTCTACTGCGAGGAGCACGGCGAGGTGCCGGTCCCGGAGGACCAGCTCCCGGTGCTGCTGCCCTACGAGGTGGATTTCAAGAAAGCGGTCAAGGGAGTGAGCCCGCTCGCCACGAACCAGGAGTTTGTCCACACCACCTGCCCGCTCTGCGGCAAGCCGGCCCGGCGTGAGATCGACACCATGGACACCTTTGTCGACTCCTCCTGGTATTTCCTGCGCTACCCTGACCCGGCCGACAGCACACAGCCTTTCAACAAAGAGATTGTCTCCAAGTGGCTGCCGGTGGACCATTATGTCGGCGGGGCCGAGCACGCCGTGATGCACCTTCTGTACGCCCGTTTTGTGACCATGGTGCTCCACGACCTGGGACACATTCCGTTCGAGGAGCCGTTCCAGCGCCTGAGCCACCAGGGGACGATCACGAACCAGGGCGCCAAGATGAGCAAGAGCCGCGGCAACGTGATCAACCCCGAGAATTTCCTGGAGCGCTACGGCGCGGACGCGTTCCGCTGCTACATCATGTTCATGGGTGACTACTCCCAGGGCGGCGACTGGGACGACACCGGGATCCAGGGCATGAACCGTTTCATCGGCCGGGTCTGGCGCCTGGTGCAGCACAATGCCGAACGGGTGCGCGGCGTGGAGCCCGCGCGGACCACACCGTCGGCCCTGGCGGGCCTGGGCCGCGCCGAGCAGGACATCCTGCGCGTGATGCACAACTCGATCCGTGGTGCCGGGGACGACCTGGAGCGCATGCATTTCAACACCGCGCTCAGCCGGATCATGGAGCTGGTTAACGTGTTGGTGCCGTACGCCGGCGAGGAAACGGGCAACGCGCCAGTAAGCCTGACGTTTCTGGCCGAGGCTCTGGAGGTTCTGGTGAAGCTCCTGGCGCCGTTCGCCCCGCATTTCTGCGAGGAGCTCTGGCAGAGCGCCCTGGGGCGCAACGGCAGCGTGTTCCGCAGCGAGTGGCCGTCCTGGGACAAGGAAATCCTCAAAGAGGATGTGGTCACGCTGGTGGTGCAGGTCAACGGCAAGCTGCGCTCGCACCTCGATGCGCCGCGGGGCTTAAGCCAGGATAAGGCCTGCGAGCTGGCCCTGGCGGATGAGAAAGTCGGCCGCTACGTGGACAGCAGCAAAATCCGTAAGATTATCTACGTGCCCGACAAGCTGCTGAATTTCGTGGTGGCTTGAACCGCGGGCCGGAAAGCAGTATAATGAAGCGGGCAGGGAAGCCTCCATACTGGAGATCAGTCTGGAGGCTTTTTTATTTGTTTCAGTGTGTATCGGACAGCCGAAGGAGGCTTGGTATGCAGTACAGGTATCTGGGCAGCCAAGGTCTGAAAGTGTCGGCCCTCGGGCTTGGCTGTATGGGGATGTCGGAGTTCTACGGCAACGCGGATGAGGCCGAGTCGATCCGCACGATCCACCGGGCGCTGGAGCTGGGCCTGAATTTCCTGGACACAGCGGACATGTACGGCGTGGGCCGCAACGAGGAGCTGGTTGGGCGGGCTATCCGCGACCGCAGGGACAAGGTGGTCCTGGCCACGAAATTCGGCAACGTGCGCGGTGCGGATGGCAGTTTTCTGGGGGTGAACGGCAAGCCGGAGTACGTGCGCAAGTGCTGCGACGCCAGTCTGAAACGTTTAAATATTGAAACTATAGATCTTTACTACCAGCACCGGGTCGATCCGGACACGCCAATCGAGGAGACCGTGGGCGCGATGGCCGAGCTGGTCAAGGCCGGAAAGGTGCGCTATCTGGGGCTATCCGAGGCCGGCCCGGCCAATATCCGCAAGGCCCGGGCCGTGCACCCGATAAGCGCCCTGCAGAGCGAATACTCGCTCTGGACCCGGGACGTGGAGTCCGAAATCCTGTCCACCTGCCGTGAGCTGGGGATCGGTTTTGTGGCCTACAGTCCGCTCGGACGCGGGTTTCTGACCGGAAAGATCAAGGACAGCACTGGGCTGGATGAGAAAGACAGCCGCCGCAGCGGATATTTCCCGCGTTTCAGCGGGGACAATTTCGAGCAGAACCTGAAGATAGTCCGGGCGCTGGAGGCGATAGCCGCGGACAAGAAATGCACTCCGGCGCAGTTGGCGCTGGGCTGGCTGCTGGCCCAGGGCGCGGATATCGTGCCGATAGCCGGGACCAAGCGCGTGAAATACCTGGAGGAGAACATCGAGGCGCTGAACGTGAGTCTGGGACGCGAGGACCTGGAACGGATCGACCGGGTGGCGCCGAAGGGTGTGGCGCAGGGATTGCGTTACGCGGAGTACTCGATGAAGACGATCGACTGGTAGGTCGTGCTGAATGGCAGGTACGATTTAAGGAATGCGCATTCCGGCATAAGTTACGGATCGCATTGGCCGCCAAAGAGTTGATTTAACCGATGTCGCATAAGATATATTATGTAAACCATGGGAAATGTTTCTCGTCAGAGAAGCGTTCGGCCGGTGGAGCTTTTCGGCAATCCCCTCCCTGATAAAAGAAGCCCCGGTCCGTGTCGAGCAATTACACGGACCGGGGCCTTTGCTTTCCACCGAACTTGACGGGTCAGAAACCGCGCAAGGAATACCGGTTGCGGATTACCATGTACAGGAACGCGAGCACGCCGATGAAAATAATCAGCAGGCCGGCCTGCATGTAGAACTCGGATTGAAGGTTCTTGGCCAGGAACATTATATAGGCCGTGGTCAGGATCAGGATTCCGCTCACCACGACAAAAGTCGCAAGTATCTTGCCTCTTTCCTGACGCTGGTAGCTGTGGCAGAATTGGCAGCGCACAGCGCGCACATCGATCTCCTCGCCGCAGAAACAGCAGCGTTTCATGCCCTCGGACACGGGTATCTTTTCGAGTTCGCTCTGCTCACCCCGCTTGCGGAACCAGGACAGAAAAGTCCCCAGGCCATAGACCAGGAAACCGATATAGGCCATGAAAATTCCGACCCGCATGAACAGAATGGTCATCTCGTTAAAATTGGACAGGTACCAGATGTAGCTGGCCGCGCCCCCCAGGATGCCGCAGATCATCATGCAGGTGCCCCAGAATTGTCCCTCGTTGATTCTGGGACGGATATAGGACAGGCATTTAGGGCATTTAATGGCATGGGCGTTAATCTGGGAATAGCACACCGGGCAGGGTTTCATCGACACCTCGCAGTTAATTGTGTGTGGCGGCGCACAATGCGAGAAACTACGTCAAGGGATCGAGATTAACTTTATATTCTATAAATATTTCGATCCTGCGGTTTTTCTTACGGTTCTCCTCGGTGTCGTTCGGGAATGCGGGACGGAACTCGCCGTATGAAACAACGGAAAAGCGTTTCGGGTCGAGCTTGGAATAGTTCATGCCGAACTTGGCCACGTTGCGCGCACGGGCGTAGGCCAGCTCCCAGTTGGAATTGTAGAGTCCTCCGCTGATCGGAGTGTCATCGGTGTATCCGCAGACCCGGATATCGTTATCGAAGGTCTTGGCCAACTCGAATATCTTGGCCAGGTACGGCATGCCCTGGGGGCGTATCTCGGCGCTCCCCTGCTCGAAAAGGATCGGAGTCAGGACACGCACCGCGATCCCCTCGCTGGTGATCTTGACGCTGAGGCTTTTCTTCTCATTCTGCGTTTCGGCGAAATCCTGCAGCGCTGAAATAGCCATGGACAGTTCGCCCATGTCCACGTCGCTGACTTTCCAGACCACCGCCTGTTGCATCTCTGGAGACGAGGAATCCTCGGTGAGAACGCCGAGAGAACCTTTCAGCGCTCCCACGGCTTTGTTGAATGGGTTCGGGTCGGTCGAGGACATCGAGACGATCAGAACGAAAAAGCACAGCAGCAGCGACATCAGGTCACTGTACGTACACAACCAGGGCGGTGCGCCTTCCGGGCATTCGCATTCTTCTTTGGCCATTGTCTGTATCCGTGTCTGAGAGCATGCCGATGAAAAAGAGAAAAACCGGTTTCACTCTTGTATGCAAAAACCGTGCAACACAAACCGGAGACTGCCCCACCCGGGTTCGGAAAATATCAGCGCGCAAACAAGAGATGGTAATTGCCGGAAGGCGGTTTTTTCGAATCATCTATACTATAGGTCTCTCGGCGGGCATTTGTCAATAAACCGTGGCATAGCGCTTGCCAATGAAACATTGTCGATCTATATTAATTAATCACCTTTTTGGCGAGGTCTCCGATGCCGAACATGATAATCGTAGCCGGCATTTTTGTAGTGATCCTCTTTGTTGTGGCTGTATTTATCGCCCAGCAGATGAGCAATGTCGAAAAGATGAACCTGAACCGCAAGCCCAAAACCCTGAGTGACAAGCTGCGGGAAAGCGGCCTGGCGCCGTTGGACACCGAGCGTTTCCGCGAGATAGTCATGTCCGGTGGCAACCAGGAGGTGGAGCCACTGCTGGACACTGCCGATACGAGATCCACCTCCATCGAATCCCCGGATGACATAGATTTCAGAAGCCTCGAGATGTCCGGGCTCCGGCTCAATCTGGAGGGCAAGGACCTTCAGACTGTCTACGCCGAATACCTTTCCGCCAAGAACCTTAACCCGTTCGATGTGGAGCCGGAATTCACCCTGGGCATCGCCTATATGCGATTCGCCCAGTATGACAAGGCTCAGAACCAGTTTCAGAAAGTGATTGACTCAAAGCCTGAATTTCCGGGTATATATTACTATCTCGGAGAGTCTTTACGCTGCAATGGTCAGTATTACGAGGCCATGAACGCCTACAAGAGCTCCTGGGAGATGGACAAAAAACTGAGCGAGAAAGCCGCAGGACTGTCCTGAAGCCGTCTTTAGGAAATGCTTAAGCCGCACTGGGAGGATATGCAGGAATGAAATCTTTGCAGGAATTTATTTCCCCTCTGGTCACCGCGACCGTGCTCGGCATGTCTGTTCTGTCGTTGGGAGAACTCTCGGCGCAGCAGCCGCAGAGCGGTCCCAAGATCGAAGCGTTGCAGCCCAATTACGAATTCGGCGCCATCTACCGCGGGGCCGTGGTCACGCATAAGTTCTCCCTGCGCAACGTGGGCCGGGCAACTCTCGTGATCGACAATGTCCGTTCGAGCTGCGGCTGCACCGTGGCCCTGGCCGACAAGAAAGAAGTCGCCCCGGGCGAAAGTACGTACATTTCGGCTTCCTTCGATTCGGGACGCTTCTCGGGCAAGGTGCAGAAAGAGATATACGTGCAGTCTAACGACTCGCTCCAACCGGTGACCAAGCTCTCCCTGGAGGGTGAGGTCCGGGTGGACCTGAGCGTCTCGCCCAATCAGATGTATTTCTCCGGGCTCAAGGAGGGTGAGCGGATCGAGCGCAAGATCAACCTGCTGAACACCTCCGAGATCACGATCGGGATCACCGAGGTCTCCTGCACCGTGCCGGATGTCCGTTTCGAGCTGCCCAAGCTGAAACTGAAGCCCGGCGAGAACACCCAGATGCTGCTGGTCGTGGACAAGGTCACGCGCGAGACCAAGCTCACCGGCAGTATGACCATCCATTTCACCGGCCCGCAGAAAGAAGTGACAATCAAGCTTTACAGCCGGGCGGTGGACTAAGGTCCGCTAACAGGCGCTGACAAAAAGGCCGTTGTCCGGGTGACCGGGCAGCGGCCTTTCACGTTCCGGTTACAGCTCTACTCGTTACCGTCGGCCCGGCCTTTCTCCGGCCCGGCCTGCGGAGCGTTCAGACGTTCGTAGTACTTGCGGATCAGGTTCTCGTAGCTTTCAGGGTAGGCGCCGTTCCATTTCTGGAATATGGCCTCCAGCTCCGACTGTCTGGCCGCCGGATCGAGCAGGTCGGGGCTGAGCGCCGAGGGTGGCGCCGGAGTGTAATCCCGCGCGGTCTCGCTCTTGCGCTCGTTGTCGCGGCTGTCGTTGTTGCGCAGGGAGTGCTGGGCGCTTAGCATGCGGTCGAGAAGGCGCTGCTGGCGCTGCAGGGTTTCGGGCGTCACACCCCTTTTCAGCATCTGTTCCGCCACCTCGCTGGCCTCTTTTTCCATCCCCTCCAGTGCGTCCTTGAGCCGCCCGGTCTGCGCCGACTGGCCGGCCTGCTCGGCCATGCGGGCCAACTGCTCCTGGATTGCCCGCTGCTCGGCCGCCATCTGGCGCAGCATCTCCTGCATCTGACCCTGTGCGGACTGCGGCGGCAGCGAAAGCCCGGAGCCTGTGCCGGAGGGGTTCTGGCCGTTCCGGCGGCGCTGACTGCTACCCATCTGCTGCTGCATGTTCCGGTTCAGCTCCTCCTGGCGGCGTGAGAGTTGCTCGAGCTGCTTCATCATCCGGTCCATCCCTACCCCACTGCTCGACTGCAGAAGGTTGTCGTGGTCTTCCATCAGGCTGAGCATGCCGGCGTTGATCGCGGCCAGGGCGCCGGCCGCGGCCTGGAAGGCTTGGTCCTTGTTGCGCTCCTCGGCGCTGAGCAGGCTGGCCGCGCTTTCGCTGCGTGCGCTGGCCGCATCCACTATATCCAGAAGGCGCACGCTGATGAAAAAATTGTCCCGCGCGGACTCGACCAGCCCGGCCAGCACCGTGGACAGCCCCCGTGAGACCTCCTGCTGCTGTCCCGCGATCTTGAGCACGTCCGGATGGCTGAAATCAGTCTCCGCCTGTATCTGCTCGGCCACCTCCTCCTGGTGCCTGGACAGATAATCCAGGTTGTCGAACGCCCGGAGTATGGCCTCGGAAACCTCCTGCCGCCATTTCTCTTTCAGTTCCCGGCTGTATTTCTCCATCCGTTCGTGCAGTGCATCCATCCTGCGGCCCGCGCGGCGCTGGGAGCCGGCGGCCTTGCCCGGCTGCTCGGCCTCCAGGGCTTGTTCTGTCTCCTCGTAATCCTGCTCGAAAGATTCCCGCTGCTCGGGCGCCGACTCCTGGCCCAGCTTCGCGGCCAGCTCTTTCTGGCCCGCCCGGTCGAAGCTCTTGACCGCGTTTCCCATCCGGTCGAACACCTCGGCGGTCAGCTTTTTCATCTGGTCGAGGGCCTCGGCGGGCTCCTTGCCGGTCAGCTCGCGCTCCAGGGGTGACTGCTCGGTCTCGCGCTTGGAGGACTGGCCCCCGGCCTGCGTCGAGTCGCTGAGCGCGCTTCCGGGGGCGCCGAGGCTGTCGGCGGAGGCCTCACTGCCCGGTTGGCCCGGCTTGGCGCCTGAGGCGGCCAGCGAGTCGGCGCTCTCACCTTTCTGTTCACCGTCTGGAGATTTCACGGCCACGCTGTCGGCCAGGGCCTCGCTGGCCGCAGCCAGTTCGCGCGTGCGGCTGACCAGGAAATCCATCTGCTGTTCGAGCTTGACCTTTTCGAGCACGCTGATTGTCTTGTCCAGCTTGTCCAGCAGCTTTTCCTGCGAGAACTCCAGCTTGTTCATCTGGTCCGAGAGCGCCTTGTTGTCGAGCTTGTCCAGGGAGGACTGTATCTTGGAGAGCAGCTCTTTGACCTCATCGGTCGAGATCTCGTCCATCAGCTGCTGCACGCGCTGGAGTTTTTCGAGCAGCTCGGGCGAGCTGGCCCCCGCGCTTTGCATGCGCTCGATGTTCTGTTTCATCTGGTCGGCCAGACGGCCCACCTGCTCGGAGATCTGTTTCTGGCGCTCCAGGGCCTGCCCCAGGCGCTGTTTCTCCTGCCAGTCCATCTCGTGGCCGCGCTCCAGGGCCTCCTGCATTTTCTTGACCTGCTCCAGGGTTTTCTGGCCCTCCTGGCCCAGGTCATCCAGGCGCGATGCGATCTGCTCCTGCTGTTTCTCGCCCTGCTTGAATATCTCCTCAAGCGAGGGGAACTTGAGACGGAACTCGGCGCTGGCGGTGGCCTTGGGGCCGCTGACCCGGTCGTTGTCCCAGGCGGTCAGGCGATAGAGCACGGACTCACCGGGCAGAAGGTGCAACTCGCCCAGCTCCCAGTTGAAACGCTCCAGGACGTGGGTGGCCCCGCTGGAAGAACCCGCGGGCAGGCTCAGGCTGCGCTCCTGGTCCTCCCTCCGTCCGCCCGTTTTCTCCTTGCGGTAGCTCAGGCTGACCCGGCTCAGGCCGTAATCATCCGCCGCCTCGTACATCAGGGGCTGGACCATCTCCCGGCCCAGGTTGGCCTCGGCCTCCGGAAAAAGCAGCACTATCCGCGGCGCCTCATCGTTCAGCACAGTGACCGGGTACGGCAGAGTGTCGGTGTTGGCCAGGCCCCAGGTGTCGGTCAGGCGCAGGCTGTAGCGGGTGTCCGCATCCAGGACAAGAGTGTCGCAGAACACACGCTCCGCAGTGACCGGCATCCGGTGCACTTCGCCACGTTCCAGGCGCAACTCGGCCGCGGCCAGCGGGTTGCTGGCCCGTCCGCTCAGGACCACCCGTGTGCCGCGCAGGGCCTGGACCGCCCGGTCGCGCTCGGTCTCGTAGACTCCCAGGCCGGTGTAGGCCGGGTACTCGTAGCGCAGGTGAAGGCTGGTGACAAAGGGGTTGCTGGTCACGGTGACCCGGAAAGTGTCGGTCACTGTGCTCCCCTGCGACACCACGTAGCTCAGGTCGCTCTCAAGCGGGCCGAGGTCGGCGCGGTACTCAAACTGGTCACGCAGGTAGGACATTTCCCGGCTTTGGCCCACCTTACCGGCCTGCCACCAGTCCAGGCGCACCCGTCCCGGACGGTGGATCGAGCCGACCGCCCGCACGCTGAGCGAATCTCCCCGCATCAGGGTGATATTGCCGGGGCTTACGATCAGGTGGTAGGCGCGCTCGCGGCGGATCAGGTCGAACGGGTCGGCCCAGGCGCGCAGGCTCTGGCCCACGGCCAGGGGACGGTAGAGGAACAACCCCAGGCAGAGGCTGCAGGCCGCCAGCAGAATACGCCGTCTGCGGCGCACCTGAGCCGCGCGGGGCGCGGTGATATTGTCGAAAAGGCGTTTCTGCGCCTCAGACCCTCTCACATTGGAGGCGGTGCGCTCCAGCGCGGCTGCCACCAGTTCAGTCGAATAGAATTCTCCGGACCGGAAAGCCCCTCCCATGAACTGCAGGGCCGACTCCAGGCCGTTGTGCAACTCGGGCGCGGCATGGTCGCAGGCGCGGGCCACTGCTTCGAGACGACCGTATACCTGCCAGGCCCGCCAGAGGCCCCACTGGAGAATCCCGGCCAGAATCGCGGCCAATGCGGTCAGGAGCCCCAGCCGCCATACTCCCGGCAGCCAGAACAGGCTGTCCAGGCCGGTCAGGAGCACCACGGCCAGCGCGGCGGCGGCCAGAAGACGCTCCCCCACCGCGATTAAACCGGCGCGCAGCAGACGGGCGCGGACTCGCCGCAGGGTGGACTCTATCTGACTGGCTGGCGGTATGTGGTCGAATGTGGCCATACTTTCACTCGCGAGTCAGGGCGTACATGAATATGTTCACTCCCATGCGCAGGGCGGCCTGACGGACCGGCTCGGGGTCCTTGTGAACCTCCGGGTCCTCCCAGCCGTCGCCCAGGTCGGTGTTCAGGCTGTAGAACACCACCAGACGACCGGCGGCGAAAATTCCCAGCCCCTTGGGCGGGCCCCCGTCATGCTCGTGCACCTTGGGCAGGCCGCCCGGGAAATCGAACACCGTGTGGAAGATCGGATAGTCGAACGGCACCGGCACAAACTCCTTGTCCGGGAACACTTTTTTCATCTCACGGCGGAAACTGGCATCCATGCCGTAGTTATCATCCGCGTGCAGGAACCCGCCGCCCAGGAGGTACTTGCGCAGGCGGACCACCTCCTCCTCATCGAACGAGACATTGCCGTGGCCGTTCAGGTAAAGGAAGGGGTAGCGGAACAGCTCGGCGCTTTTCAGGCGCACTTGTGCCTCTTGCTTGTCTACCGACAATCCGGTATACTTTCTGATCGCAGCCAGCAGATTGGGCAGCGAGGAGGGGTTGGAGTACCAGTCTCCCCCACCCTCGTAGATCACCCGGGCGATTGTCAGCCGCGCACCCGTGGTGGATGGGGCCACAGGCGGGTTCGGCGTCTGGGCCGCTGACGGGCGCGTCAAGACCGCCGCGGCAAGAAGCAGCAGAGCAGTTCCGAGCCTGGGTTTCATTCTCGACAGCCTCATGTACGATTAACCTTTCCCCGGTCTCGCCCCGAAGGGTGGAGCATGGATTCAGACCTGCGCCGCAAAATCTACCTGGTCCTCGGTCTGCTGGCCGTGTACGCCGCGGTCAGTTTTTGGGTCCCCTATAGCAAGCTCTGGGTGATGAAAGACCTGATGCAGACCCAGTCGAGGATGTTTTTCGCCTCGCAGTCCGAGGAGCGGGTGCGCGCTTTCCTGGCCGCCAAGGCCGAGGACCTGAACCTGAGTGTCCGGCCGGAGGACCTCCGGGTGCAGACTATCAACGGGGAGATTATCTATATCGAGTTGAGCTGGAAGGCCCCGGTCGATATACTGTTCTTCCACACCAGCCTGGATTTCAACCCCAAGATTTTCGGCCTGATCCGAGGTTTCGAGGGCGCCACGACCGGGTCCATCGAATCGCCCGACAGCGCGGTCTCGGACCTTTCCGACAGCACCGCCCGGTTCCTTCAGGAACACAACATGCTGGGTGGCTCGATCAAGGGGTTTTTCTCCCGCTGAAACTCTGCACGCTCACCACGGATAGTACCCCCCGAATCACGCTCTGTTTAAGATAGCCCCCATTTTTATTCCGTTCAAGGGCCATGCCGTCCGCTCAGGCGAAATCCCACTCGGTGTGGGGCGTGCGGTTGAGCACCAGGTAGCCGTACAACAGGCGCGGGTACGAAAACGGCTCCAGGCCGTGGCGACAGTAGAGCGGGGTGAGAAGGCGCTGCAGGCGGGGCAGGTTGTAGAAAGGAACCCCCGGGAAATAGTGGTGTTCCAGGTGGTAGTTCGAGTTGAGGTAGAGGAAATCCCAGAACCAGTGGCCCGCGATCCAGGTGGTCCAGCCGGCCGGGTCCCCGGTCTTGATGTTGTAGTGCTGGCCCACCCGGTTGAGGGCGAAAACGAGCGGGAACACGAAATACACCGGCAGTGCATAGGCCCTGAACCAGGCCCCGGCCCCGCCCAGCCAGAAAAGAAGGACCTGGAAAGCCAGGTGGCCGGCGACAGAGACCAATCGCTCGCGCTTGATCCTGTTTCTGAGGTCCGACGGATAAGTGGCTGCTTCTCTTGCGGCTGCGCGAAAATAGATAAAGAACAGCGCCGGGGTGAAATAGAGTGTTTTCACCAGACGTGAATTTCTCTTGGGCGACAGGTGGTGACGCTTGGGGTCGAGGGTCGAGTGGCCTAACTGGAGGTGATGGTCGAGGTGCCAGCGGGTGAACTGCGAGCTGGAGATGCCGCTCCAGAACGCGTACAGGTGGCCGAGAAAACGGTTGAGGTGCGGGTGGTGGCCGCGGAAGATCAGGTTATGGAGCTGCTCGTGCAGCAGGACCGTGAAATTGAACACTGTCACCCCCGAGAGCAGCGCGGCAGGAACAACCACCCAGAGCGTGCGGTAGCGCACCAGGGCCCAGGTGGAGAGGCCCAGGAAAACGAACTGCCGCGCCGCGACCGCAAAGTGACGCCAGGGCTGCTTACGCTGCAAGCGGGCGGTTTCGTTATGATCGATCGTGGCCTTAAGCTCCTCGCGCAGCTCGCGCGAGGCCTCGGCCCAGAAATATTTCGGCTCGCTCATGCGTTCAATCCTAAATGAGATACATTCTCATGTTATTGGCCCACGGGCACTGTTTCTGTATCGCAACAACCTTAGTATTGATTAACGCTTCAGAAGCGGTATGTCAAGCAGCCAGATGTTTTTGGGCGGGAAAAGGCTTCCTGGCGGGCAATCCACGGCGGGAAGAGGGCTTGTCCTCCCCTGCCCCGGCTCAGATCAGGTAGAGGCTGAAAAACAGCAGCACCCAGACAATGTCCACAAAGTG